>NZ_JBMNDS010000052.1:0-73004 GCF_052543295.1 Streptomyces sp. SAS_270 | reverse complement strand
CCCGTCGCCGCGTGGGCGTACTGCCCGGGGGTCGAGCATGGCGGAGCTTGGCTGGGGGCCGGCTACGCGACGGGCAGAGACGTACCGGCACGGACCCTTCCGTGCGTATGCGACTGCGGGTGCGTGGGGGTGCGTGGGGGCGCGTGTGGCGCCGGGTGGCTGGCGAAGCCTCGTTTCTGCGGGCAATCGTGCCGCCAGGGGCGGCACGGGTGGGCGCAGCGGCGCCCCGTGAACGCCGGGCTGCGTGGCCCACCCCCGGCCGGCGACACCCCCGGGTGACGGAGCAAAGCCAGGGGGCACCCGGGGTTTGCCCACCCACCCCGGGTGAGCGTGGAAGGAAACGGTGCCCCGGGGCCGGTGGCTTCGGCGGAGGCGTTACGCGCCGCCCACGGCGGTGAGCAGGGCCAGCGGGGCCGCGGCGGAGCGGGACTCGCGTACGCAGGCGTGGGGGTAGGGGACCGGCTCGGGGTGGGTGTCGCGGCCGTAGCCCGCGAGGACCTCCGGAAGGCGGTGGCCGGCGGCGGTGGCGGCGTCGACCAGGGCGTGAGCCACCGTACGGGCCTCGTCGTGGAGGCCGTAACGGGCGAGACCCAGCGCGATGAGGGCGTTGTCGTGCGGCCAGACCGAGCCGCGGTGGTAGGACAGCGGGTGGTACGCCGGCTGGCCGGAGGCGAGCGTGCGGACGCCCCAGCCGGAGAAGAAGTCCGGCTCCAGAAGGCGGCGGCCCACGAGTTCGCCGTACTCCTTGTCCAGCAGCCCGGACCACAGGAGATGCCCCGCGTCCGACGCCAGCGCGTCGACCTGGTGGCCGTCACCGTCCAACGCCAGGGCGGGGAAGGAGTGTTCGGGCATCCAGAAGTCCCGCTGGAAGCGGTCGCGGAGGTCACCGGCGGCCTGTTCGAGGAGAGCCGCGTACACCTCGTCGCCCCAGACCGTACGGGAGAGCTGGGCGGTACGGCGCAGGGCGTCGTACGCGTACCCCTGGGCGCCCGAGGCCGTCACCGACCCGGTGGGGCGGCTGCCGTCAGCCGAGCAGATGGCGCCCGGGGAGTCCTTCCAGTTCTGGTTGGCGAGGCCGCCGCCGTCCGCGCGGTAGACGAGGTAGCCGCGGGAGGTCAGGCCGCCGTGGTCCAGCATCCAGCCGATCGCCGCCCGCGCGTGCGGTTCCAGACGGCGGGCCAGGGTCACATCGCCGGTCTGTTCCGTGTAGGCGCCGAGAAGGACGAGGAAGAGCGGGGTCGCGTCCACCGAGCCGTAGTAGCGGCCGTAGGGCACCTGCCCGAAGTGGGCCAGCTCGCCGTGCCGTACCTCGTGCACGATCTTGCCCGGCTGGGCCACCGTTCCCGCGCCGGTCTCGGTCGCCTGGGTCGCGGCGAGCGCGGGGAGGGTGGCGGCGGCCAGTTCGGGGCGGTAGGGGAGCGTGAAGAGGGAGGTGAGGAGGGCGTCCCGGCCGAGCAGCGTGAGGAACCAGGGGACTCCGGCCGCGGGGACCATCAGCTCCTCGCCGTCCGGGCCGGTCGCCGGGACCTGGAGCACCGCCAGGTCGGACAGGCCCCGGGAGCAGGCCGCGGACAGTTCCGGCCAGCCGGTGGGGAAGGGGACGCCGGTGGTGAACTCGTCCTCCAGGGAGAGGAGTTGCTGCGTCGCGGCGGCGGGGGACGCGGGAACCTCCGGGGGGCGCGAGGTGCCGTGCGGCTGCGCCGCCACGCGCAGGGAGAGTTCCGCGGAGGCGTGCGGTTCCAGGTCCAGGGTCCAGACCAGGCGGCGGGCGCCCGTCCCGGTCTCCTCCACGGCCTCGGGAACAGGGTCGGACGTGACCGTCGTACGGGAGCGCCATTCACCGCGCCGGTAGCTGAACTCCACGCCGTCGTCGAGGACTTGGCGTTGGCGGACGACGCCGTTCTTGGCGTACGTCCGGTAGTCCGAGCGCAGTTCGAACTGGTCCGTGAAGTCGGCGTCCGCGGTGACCGCGATGCGGACCGTGGTGGGTGCCGGGCGGTTGCTGGTGACGCGCAGGGATTCCACGAACGCGCCGTCGGACACGGCCTGTTCGCGGAAGAGCGTGTACGCGGGCGGTTCCGTACGGCCGCCGCGGGGCACCAGGACACAGCGCGCCGTGTCGCCGTCCGCGACCGGCGTGAGCGCTTCGGGCACCGCTCCGTCCACGGTCAGCTGCCAGCGGCTGAGATGGCGGGCGTCCCGTACGAACAAGCCGTCCGGAGAGCTGCCGCCGCGCACTCCGCTGATGTCCCCGCCGTCGCCCACGGCGGCGAACGTCCCGCCGTGCACGAGCAGATGCTGCCGGTCCGTCATCCCCGGTCCCCTCCCTTGGTGCCCGTCTCGGATGAGCCGTGCCACCTCTGTGATGCGCCGTGTGCCGTGTCGAACGCGCCAGGCCCCGTGCGGGACACGACGGGCTCCGCCCCCGAGGGGTCGTGCAGCAGGTCCAGCGTCAGCGCGGCCGTCCAGCTGAAGCCCCGGGCGCCGCAGCCCTCGCCGGTGTACGGGTCCACGTACTCCGCGAACCCCGACTCGTAGGCCGTGCCGAGCAGCGCGGCCCGCAGTGCCTCCGCGCGCCCGTGCTCGCCGTGCAGCCGCAGCCCGCGCTCCAGCAGCCAGTTCGTGTTGAACCAGGCCGGGCCGCGCCAGTAGCGGTGCGGGTCGAAGGCATCGCCGGTCAGGTCGTAGCTCGGGACGAGCCGGGTGGCGCCGCCGAGGCCGAAGTGCGGCCCCTCGGCGGTGCGGACGAGCGCGGCGGCGACGGAGCGCGGCAGCGCGGGCAGCAGGAGCGGGACGAGCCCCGTGACACCGCGCTCGGGGATCAGTTCCCCGGCGCACCCGTCCCGCTCCGCCGCCCCCCGGCTCCCGCGCCGGGCCTGGTCCCTCGTGCGCCGTTGGTGGTCCCCCGTCGGCCGGTCGCCGTCCGCGTGGCCCGCGTGCGCGTACACATCCCGGCAGAAGAACATGCCCTCCGCCGGATCCCACAGCCGTTCCACCAGTGCCGCCGTCAGGCGTTCGGCGCGGGCGTGCCGGGCCGTGCCCGCCGCGCCCAGTTCCTGTGCGATGCGTGCCAGGGCGTGTTCCGAGGCGATGAGCAGGGCGTTGAACGCCGGGTCCTCCACCGCGAACTCCCCGCCCCCGTCGGCGTATCCGCCGTCGCGGTAGTCGGCCGCCAGACGTACGTACCGGCCGTAGTCGAGGTCCGTCGGCCGGTCCTCGGCGGCCCCGTGGTCGAGGTCGGCGCGGCGGAAGGAGCGTGGCGGGGCCGGGGTGATCCGGCTGAGCGGGGCGTCCCAGCAGGGGCTGTTGTCCATGCCCTGCTCCCAGGGGTGGACCACGGAGGCGAGGCCGCCGCCGCCCAGGTCCCGGCGGTGCAGGAGATAGCGGTGCCAGGCCGCCAGGCGGGGATACATCCGGGGGAGGAAGCCGCGCGCCCGCGACAGGCCCGGGTCGGCCCGGTGCACCAGCCACGCGGCGAGCGCGTGCACCGGTGGCTGCACGATGCCCGAGGTCTGTACGGTGCGCGGGGCGCCCGCAGCGCGCCCCGCGGTCGAGGAGCGCCAGAAGTCGGGGCTCGGGAAGTACGCGTCGAGCGGGACGGAGGGGTTGAAGACGATGTGCGGAATGCGGCCGTCCGCCCACTGGGCGTCGAGCAGCGTCTCCAGCTCCGTCTGCGCCCGCAGTGGGGAGAGGTGGCGCAGGCCGATCGCGATGAACGCCGAGTCCCACGACCACTGGTGCGGGTACAGGCCGCGCGAGGGGACCGTGGACGTGCCCGTCCAGTTGTCCTCGAGGACCCGCGCCGCCCGCCGGTGCAGCGAAGCCGACGGTCCCGCCGGTGTCGCCGGATCGTATACATCGGTCCCGGATCGGGCGATCTCACCCGGACCGGCCGGCGACGGTGAGCGGGAGGTGCGCAGGGGATCGCCAGTGGTGCGCGCGGGGGCGGTGTGGCCCGTGCGCTGGGCGGTGAGCTGGGTCGTGCGGTCCACTCAGGTCTCCCCGATGACGTCCGGTCGGCCGGTTAGGCAGTAGCTACCGTAGGGTTACGTCTATTTAACACGCAAAACTCAATATGTAATGCAGAGTTGAGGAACGCAAGAGGGTGCGCATGACAGGAAGGGCGGACAGAACAGTGAGAGCCGGGAATCAGGCGAGCGCCGGAGAACTGCTCGAACTGGTGCGCAGCGGCCGGGCCACGACGCGCGGCGCGCTGCAACAGGCCACCGGTCTGTCGCGGGCCACCGTCGGCCAGCGGCTCGACCGGCTCTTCCGTGCGGGCTGGCTGCGTGAGGGCGCCGGCGGTCCGGTCGACTCCCCGCTGGGCGGCCGCCCCTCCATCACCCTCGAATTCGACGACGCCCATGCGATCGTCCTCGCCGCCGACCTCGACACCCGGCATGCCCGCGCGGCGGTCCTCACCCTGACCGGCGAGATCCTGGCCGAGCGCTCCGGTGTCCTGGTCGTCGAGGACGGCCCCGACGCCGTGCTCGGCGAACTCGGGCGCTGGCTCGCCGAGCTGGTCGAGAAGGCCGGGCGGCCGGTGGGCGCGGTGTGCGGGATCGGGCTCGCGGTGCCGGGGCCCGTCGACAGCGACACCGGCCGTGTCGTGCAGCCGCCGATCATGCCCGGCTGGGACGGCTACGACATAAGAGGGCGCCTCGGCCGCGCCTTCGCCGAGCACACGGGTGCCCGCCCCGACCTCCCCGTCCTGGTGGACAACGACGCCAACCTGATGGCGTACGGCGAACAGCGCACCGGATACCCGGACTGCTCGGCCTTCGCGCTGGTCAAGGTGTCGACCGGTATCGGCGCCGGGGTCGTGGTCGGCGGGTCTGTCTACCGGGGCATCGACGGCGGCGCGGGGGACATCGGGCACATCCGTGTGCCGCAGGGTGCCGACGCGCTGTGCAAGTGCGGGTCCTACGGCTGTCTCGCCGCCGTGGCGAGCGGTGGCGCCGTCGCGCGAAGGCTCGCCGAGGCGGGGGTGCCGGCCGCGTCCGGCTCGGATGTGCGCGAGCTGCTGGCCTCCGGGCACCCGGAGGCGATGGCGCTCGCCCGGGAGGCCGGACGGCACGTGGGGGACGTTCTGGCGACCGTGGTGACCCTGCTCAACCCCGGCGTGCTGATGATCGCCGGCGATCTGGCCGGAACTCCCTTCCTCACGGGCGTACGCGAACTGCTGTACCAGCGGGCGCTGCCCCGTTCCACCGCTCATCTGGACGTGGTGACCTCACGGCTCGGCGAACGTGCCGGGCTGGTGGGGGCCGGGGCGCTGGTCGTGGAGTACCTGTACGCGCCCGAGCGGGTCGAGGAACGGCTGGTCGCGCTCGGCGTGTGACGTCCCGGTTTCCTGTCCGGGGAGGGGTCCGCATGGTGAAATCCGGTCGCTTCGAGCTGCGTGATTCTCGCCACGCTTGATAAGCCTTTCGCTCAGATGAGCGGATCTTGGGCGGATGCACTTCCCTAAGGGGTGGCACTGAGTGCCACCCCTTGATCGTTCACGGGGTGAACTCAGGCGTGTCAGAGGGTGCTCACTTGAGCGGATTAGTGGGGCTCCGGGCATTGATTCATTCAAGAGGTGAAAACATCGGCTCGCTCATACTTGCCAGTCCTTGACTTTCGATCCGGTGGCGGACGAGTGGTTACGGCCGTATGACGCGCAAGTGGACGTACCCAGACGCCTTCGATCTGGGTATGTTCCCCGACGTCAGGGCAGCCACCGCGTCCTCGAGGAGTCGGACCCGTGTCGGAAAACAAAGATCCCCACGTAGCTGAGAGCGGCGACAGTGGTGTTCACGCAGCGAAGTTCGTCTACGACTTCACCGAAGGCAACAAGGACCTCAAGGACCTGCTCGGCGGCAAGGGTGCCAACCTCGCCGAGATGACCAACCTGGGCCTTCCCGTCCCTCCCGGCTTCACGATCACCACCGAGGCGTGCAAGACGTACCTCGACAGTGGCGATGAGCCGGCGGCACTGCGTGACGAGGTGAGTGCGCACCTCGACGCCCTCGAAGCGACGATGGGCAAGAAGCTCGGGCAGGCCGACAACCCGCTGCTCGTCTCCGTCCGTTCCGGTGCGAAGTTCTCCATGCCGGGCATGATGGACACCGTCCTGAACATCGGGCTCTCCGACAAGTCGGTGCAGGGCCTCGCCAAGCAGGCCGGCGACGACCGCTTCGCGTGGGACTCCTACCGCCGTCTCATCCAGATGTTCGGCAAGACGGTCCTCGGCGTCGACGGCGAGCTCTTCGAGGACGCCCTGGAGGCGGCCAAGGAGGCCAAGAAGGTCACGGTCGACACCGACCTCGAAGCGGCCGACCTGAAGAAGCTCGTCACCAAGTTCAAGAAGATCGTCAAGACCGAGGCCGGCCGCGACTTCCCGCAGGACCCGCGCGAGCAGATGGACCTCGCCATCCACGCGGTCTTCGACTCCTGGAACACCGACCGCGCCAAGCTCTACCGCCGCCAGGAGCGCATCCCCGGCGACCTGGGCACGGCCGTCAACGTCTGCTCGATGGTCTTCGGCAACCTGGGCCCGGACTCCGGCACCGGCGTCGCCTTCACCCGTGACCCCGCCTCCGGCCACCAGGGCGTGTACGGCGACTACCTGCAGAACGCCCAGGGCGAGGACGTCGTCGCGGGCATCCGCAACACGGTCCCGCTCGCGGAGCTGGAGCAGATCGACAAGAAGTCGTACGACCAGCTGATGCAGATCATGGAGACCCTGGAGAACCACTACAAGGATCTCTGCGACATCGAGTTCACCATCGAGCGCGGTCAGCTGTGGATGCTCCAGACGCGCGTCGGCAAGCGCACGGCCGGTGCGGCCTTCCGCATCGCCACGCAGCTCGTCGACCAGGGTCTGATCGACGAGGCCGAGGCGCTCCAGCGCGTCACCGGCGCCCAGCTCGCGCAGCTGATGTTCCCGCGCTTCGACGAGGACGCGAAGGTCGAGAAGGTCGGCCGGGGCATCGCGGCGTCGCCCGGTGCGGCGGTCGGCAAGGCGGTCTTCGACTCGTACACCGCCGTCAAGTGGTCGCGCTCCGGCGAGAAGGTCATCCTGGTCCGCCGGGAGACCAACCCCGACGACCTCGACGGCATGATCGCGGCCGAGGGCATCCTCACCTCGCGCGGCGGCAAGACCTCGCACGCGGCCGTCGTGGCGCGCGGCATGGGCAAGACCTGTGTCTGCGGCGCCGAGGAGCTCGAGGTCGACACCAAGCGCCGCCGGATGACCGTGCCCGGCGGGCACGTCGTCGAGGAGGGCGACGTCATCTCCATCGACGGGTCCAGCGGCAAGGTGTACCTCGGCGAGGTCCCCGTCGTGCCCTCCCCGGTCGTGGAGTACTTCGAGGGCCGCATGCACGCCGGTGCCGACGACGCCGACGAGCTGGTCGAGGCCGTGCACCGGATCATCGGGTACGCCGACCGGGTCCGCCGCCTGCGGGTGCGTGCCAACGCCGACAACGCCGAGGACGCGCTGCGCGCACGGCGGTTCGGGGCCCAGGGCATCGGCCTGTGCCGTACCGAGCACATGTTCCTCGGCGACCGGCGCGAGCTGGTGGAGCGGCTGATCCTGGCCGACACCGACACCGAACGCGAGGAGTCGCTCAAGGCGCTGCTGCCGCTGCAGAAGGCGGACTTCGTGGAGCTGTTCAAGGCGATGGACGGCCTGCCCGTCACCGTCCGCCTCCTCGACCCGCCGCTGCACGAGTTCCTGCCCGACATCACCGAGCTGTCGGTCCGCGTCGCGCTCGCCGAGTCCCGCAAGGACGCCAACGAGAACGACCTGCGCCTCCTGCAGGCGGTGCACCGGCTGCACGAGGCGAACCCGATGCTGGGCCTGCGCGGCGTCCGTCTCGGGCTGGTCATCCCCGGCCTGTTCACCATGCAGGTACGGGCGATCGCCGAGGCCGCCGCCGAGCGCAAGAACGCCAAGGGCGACCCGCGCGCCGAGATCATGATCCCGCTCGTCGGCACCGTCCAGGAGCTGGAGATCGTCCGCGAGGAGGCCGACCAGGTCATCGCGGAGGTCCAGGCCGCCACGGGCACGGAGCTGAAGCTCGCCATCGGCACGATGATCGAGCTGCCGCGCGCCGCGCTGACCGCCGGACAGATCGCCGAGGCCGCCGAGTTCTTCTCCTTCGGCACGAACGACCTCACGCAGACCGTCTGGGGCTTCTCCCGCGACGACGTGGAGGCCTCGTTCTTCACGGCGTACCTGGAGAAGGGCATCTTCGGTGTCTCCCCGTTCGAGACCATCGACCGGGACGGTGTCGGTTCCCTCGTGAAGTCCGCCGTCAAGGCCGGCCGTGAGACGCGTCCCGACCTGAAGCTCGGCGTCTGCGGTGAGCACGGCGGCGACCCGGAGTCGGTCCACTTCTTCCACGAGGTCGGACTCGACTACGTCTCCTGCTCGCCGTTCCGGATTCCGGTCGCGCGTCTGGAGGCGGGCCGCGCGGCGTGCACGGCGAAGGGCAGCGACCACCGCTGACCCACAGCTCCGGAGTCGCCGCCGGTCCCCGACCCTCACCGATCGGCGACGGCTCCGGTGTTCGAAAGAAGAGGGGCGGCACCCGTGCGGGGGTGCCGCCCCTCTCGTACTGCCGCGCACCGTCTACTTACCGTGAAGTAACAAACGGCAGGCGAGGGAGCGCAGTCATGACCGGCTGGAACGCGAGCGACATCCCCGACCAGCATGGCCGCACGGCCGTGGTCACCGGTGCCAACAGCGGCCTCGGACACGTCACGGCACGCGAACTGGCCCGCCGTGGCGCCCTCGTGGTGCTCGCCTGTCGCAGCGAGGCGCGGGGCAGCGCGGCACGGGAGCGGATCGTCGCCGAAGTGCCGGACGCCCGGGTCGAGTCGCGGTCGCTGGACCTCGGAGACCTCGATTCCGTACGAGAGTTCGCCGCGGCCTTTCCGTACGAGCGGCTCGATCTGCTCGTCAACAACGCCGGGGTGATGGCGCTGCCGTACGGGACGTCGCGGCGTGGCGGGGGTCGCCCGCGCCGTCCCGTCGGGCGCCGTGGACCCTCAACAGTGCGATGGCGCAACGGCTTTGGGGCGCCTCGCAGGGGCTCACGGGCGTGACGTACGACGCCCTGAAGGTCTGATCCGGCCGACCGGTCCGAACTGCTCCGAGTTACAGGGAGCCGCCGCTGTCGACGACCAGGTCCGTGCCGACGACGGAGGCCGCGTCGGCGGAGGCCAGGTAGAGGACGGCGGCGGCCGTCTCCTCGGTGGCGGAGATCCGGCCGAGCGGCAGTTCGCCCTTCACCCGCTCGACGCGGTCGGCCTCCGTCTCGCCCGGGCGCAGCGACATGGCGGTCGCGGTGGCGCCTGGGCTGACCACGTTGATACGGACGCCGTCGCGGATGTGGTCCAGGGCGGCGGCCCGGCTGAGCGCGGTGACGGCGGCCTTGGAGGCGGCGTACGCGGCGACCCCCGGGCGGCGGGTGTGGATGCCGAGGTTGGAGGCGATGTTGACGATCGCGCCGCCGGACGGCTGGGTGCGCATCTGCCGGACCTGGGCCCGGAGCGCGAGGAACACCGCGGTGACGTTGATGTCGAGCTGGGTCCGCCAGTCCTCCTCGGACAGCTCGGTCAGGGGGCGGCCGCCGCGGAAGACGCCCGCGTTGTTGACCGCCACGTCGAGCGAGCCGAAGCGGTCCACTGCCGCCCGGACCAGGGCCTGGGCGTCGGCCGGGCGCGAGACGTCGGCGGTCACCGCGAGGGCCTTGCCGCCGTGTTCCTCGATCAGGCGGACGGTCTCGTCGAGCGGTTCCGGTCGGCGTCCTGCCACGACGACCTGCGCTCCCTCGGCGGCGAACGCGAGGGCGGTGGCACGGCCTATGCCGGTACCGGCACCCGTGACGAGGGCGGTCCTGCCGGAGAAGCGGCTGGTCATGGTCTCCCCTTTTTTCTTGACCGATCGGTTCAATATGGAGGCGTAGGAAAAGGCACCTCGTCGGAGGTGCCGAGGTGCCGGATTCAGTGCAGCAGTGTCAGTGCCTGGGTTGCCGCGTCCCGGACGCGGGCCGGGTCCGCGGACGCCTTGCCGACGACCCGCAGGCCCTGCAGGAGCACCAGCAGCATGCGGGCCAGGGCGAGCGGATCGCGGTCGGCGGCCAGCTCCCCCTGGGCCTGGGCGCGCACCAGCGCCGAGTGGAACAGCGTCTCGATGTGATCCCAGCTGTGTTCCACCCGGCGGGCCGCGGCCGGATCGTGGGGAGCGAGCTCGGCGGCCGTGTTGGTGACGAAACAGCCGGTCAGGCGCTTTTCTTCGGTCGCTGCCTCGTCGGCGAAACGACGCACCACCGCGCGGACGGCGGGCAGTGCCGGTCCCGGCTGGGACAGCTCCCGCAGCAGCAGCGGGTCACGTGCCTGCTGGTAGCGCTCCAGCGCCTTCAGGTACAGCTCGTGCTTGTTGCCGAAGGTCGCGTAGATGCTGGCCCGGCCGACGCCGAGGCGCTCGACGAGGTCGGACATCGACGTCGCCTCGTAGCCGCGCTGCCAGAACAGCTCCAGGGCTGCCTGCAGCGCGGCTTCGGGATCGAACTCCTTGGTCCTGGCCACACCGTGCAGCCTAGGTATTTCTGGAACGATCAGTCAAGCGAGAGTGCGGTCAGGCAGAGGGCTCGGTCGGGCAGCGGCTCTACGAGGCCCGGACCTCGTACGTGGCGACGCGTACCGTCTCGTCGTCCAGGCACTGCCCCGACGCCAGGTCGAAGCGCTGCTTGAGGAGCGGGGAGGCCACGAACGGGCGGCCCTGGTGGGTGCCCGTCAGTCCACGGGAGAGGACGGCGGCGCCACCGAAGGGGTCGCGGTTGTCGATGGCGTACAGCTCTCCCGCGCGGTCCCGGAACAGGGCCGCCTGACGGCCGTCCGGCAGCAGCGCCGCCACCCCGCGGCCCGGCAGCAGCGCGCTCAGGTCGCAGACTGTGAACCAGCCCTCGTCGAGCTGCAGTTGGATCTTCAGGTCGGTCGTTTCGAGTGCCAGGGTCATCGCTGGGCGCTCCCTTCCAGGGGACGGTGGCCGATGGTCAGCAGCGGCAGGTCGGGCTTGATCTGGTCGCGCTCGGGGACGAAGCCGACGACCGGGTCGGGGGTGTCGGGCGCGTTCACGAAGGACACGAACCGGGCGAGCTTGTCGGGGTTGGTGATGGTGGTCGCCCACTCGTCGGCGTAGTTCGCGACGTGCGCGGCCATCAGGGACTCCAGCTCCTCGCAGATGCCGAGCGAGTCCTCCACCACCACGTCCCGCACGTGGTCGAGGCCGCCGGGGATCCGCTCCAGCCAGGTCGACGTGCGCTCCAGGCGGTCGGCGGTGCGGATGTAGAACATCAGGAACCGGTCGATCAGGCGGACCAGTTCGGCGTCCGACAGATCCTGCGCGAGCAGGTCCGCGTGGCGCGGGGTCGCGCCGCCGTTGCCGCCGACGTACAGGTTCCAGCCGTTGGCGGTGGCGATGATGCCGAAGTCCTTCGACTGGGCCTCGGCGCACTCGCGGGCGCACCCGGAGACCGCCGACTTGAGCTTGTGCGGGGACCTGAGCCCCCGGTAGCGCAGCTCCAGGTCGATCGCCATGCGGACGGAGTCCTGCACGCCGTAGCGGCACCAGGTCTGCCCCACGCAGGACTTGACCGTGCGCAGCGACTTTCCGTACGCGTGCCCGGACTCGAAGCCCGCGTCCACCAACCTCGCCCAGATCAGCGGGAGTTGCTCGACGCGTGCGCCGAACATGTCGATGCGCTGGCCGCCGGTGATCTTCGTGTAGAGGCCGAAGTCGCGGGCCACCTCGCCGATCACGATGAGGCCCTCGGGGGTGATCTCACCGCCGGGGATGCGCGGGACGACCGAGTACGAGCCGTTCTTCTGCAGGTTGGCGAGGAAGTGGTCGTTGCTGTCCTGCAGGGCCGCCTGCTCGCCGTCCAGGACATAGCCGCTCGCGCCGATCGTCGGGGCGAGGGAGGCGATGATCGAGCCGACCGCCGGCTTGCAGACCTCGCAGCCGTCGCCGCCCTTGGCGTTGTCGCGGCCGTAGCGGTCCAGCAGGTCCTGGTAGGTGTTGATGCGCAGGGCGAGGACGATCTCGTAGAGCTCCTCGCGGGTCTGCGAGAAGCAGCCGCACAGGCCCTTGTCGACCTCGACGCCGCCGGCCTCCAGCTCCGCGGTGACCAGCTGACCGAGCACCTTGACGCAACTGCCGCACGTCGTACCGGCCTTGGTGCACTTCTTCACCTCGGGCACGGTGGTGCAGTTGTGCTCGGTGACCGCGTCGCGGATGGTGCCCTTGCGGACGTTGTTGCAGGAACAGATGATCGCGTCGTCCGGCAGCGCGGACGGGCCGAGCTGGACGGACTCGCCGGCGCCGGCGGGCAGCACCAGTGACTCGGGCGAGACCGGCGGGACGGAGCCGGTGAACGCCTTCAGCGTGCCGTACGCGTCCGCGTCGCCGACCAGGATGCCGCCGAGCAGCGTGCCGTCGCGGCCGATGACCAGCTTCTTGTACAGGCCGGAGCGGGAGTCGGAGTAGACGACGTCCAGGCAGTCGTCGGCGGTGCCGTGCGCGTCGCCGAAGGACGCCACGTCGACGCCGAGCAACTTGAGCTTGGTGGAAAGGTCGGCGCCGGTGAACGTCAGCTGCTCCGACTCGTCCGCGGCGATGGTCGCGGCGACCGTCTCGGCCTGCTCGTAACCGGGGGCCACCAGGCCGTACACCCGCCCGTCCGCCGCCAGCGCGCACTCGCCGATCGCGAACACGTGCGGGTCGCTGACCGTGCGGCACTGCTCGTCGACCGTGATGCCGCCGCGCTCGCCGACCGTCAGGCCGGACTCGCGGGCCAGCTGGTCGCGGGGGCGGACACCGGCGCTGAACACCACCAGGTCGGTGGCGAGTTCGGAGCCGTCGGACAGCTTCATGCCGGTGACCGCGCCGTCCTCGCCGACCACGATCTCCTGGGTGCCCACCCCGGTGTGGACGCTCAGGCCCATGTTCTCGATGGTGCGCAGCAGCGCGGCGCCGCCGCCCTCGTCGACCTGGACGGGCATCAGCCGAGGCGCGAACTCCACGATGTGGGAGGTGAGTCCGAGACCCTTGAGCGCGCCCGCCGCCTCCAGGCCCAGCAGACCGCCGCCGACCACCGCGCCCGTCGTCGCCTTCGACTTCGCGTACGCCTCGATCGCGAGGAGGTCCTCGATCGTGCGGTAGACGAAGCAGCCCTCGGCGTCCTTGTTCGGGACGGGCGGGACGAACGGGAGGGAGCCGGTGGCCAGGACGAGGACGTCGTAGTCGACGGCCAGACCGGACCGGGCCGTCACCCTGCGGGCCTCCCGGTCGATCGACTGCGCCGGGTCGCCGACGTACAGCTCGATCCCGTGTTCGCTGATGAACTCCATGTCCGTCATGGAGAGTTCCTCGGGCGTGGTGCCGGAGAAGTACGAGGTGAGGTGGACCCGGTCGTACGCGGGGCGAGGCTCCTCGCACAGCACGACCACACGGTGCGTGGCGGTCAGGCCGCGCCCGGCGAGCGCTTCGAGGAAGCGCTGGCCGACCATGCCATGGCCGACGAGCACGATCGTGGGGCGGGGCTGGTCCCCAACAATTGCGGTCGTGGTCATCAGGAGCCTCCATCGTTGGTGAGCAGGTGGAGCAGAGGGCCGCCGTCGGAGGGGAGCGGCTCTGCTCCCTCCCAGGCGCGCGCGAGCGCGCCGACGGTGCCGAGTTCGCCGACGAGTACGCCGCCGACCAGGCGGTCGTCGCGGACGACGACCCTGCGGTACGTGCCGCGCGTGGCGTCGGCGAGCTGGATCACGTCGTCGCCGGGGCGCGGGGTGGGCTCGCCGAAGGCGGCGAGATCCAGGAAGTCCTGGCCGGCCAGGGTGAGCCGGGTCAGGGAACGGGTGCCGGTGTAGCGGGCGGTCCCGTTCGCGGGGTGTCCGGCCTCGCTCGCCAGCAACTCGGCCAGTACATCGGCCTGTTCGAGGGCGGGAGTCGCGAGCCCGTACACCGTGTCCGCGTGCTGTGCGCAGTCGCCGATCGCCCGGATGTGCGGGTCGGACGTACGGAGTTCGTCGTCGACCACGACGCCCTTGCGGACATCGAGCCCGGCGATCTGCGCGAGGCCCACACGCGGGTGGACTCCGCAGGCGAGGACCACCAGGTCCGCGTCGAGGGCGTACCCGTCGGCCATCTCGACCGAGCGGACCATGCCGCCGACGCAGCGCACGTCGCGCACCCGGCACTCCGTGTGCACCTCGACGCCCAGCTCCTCCAGGTGCCGCAGCACCAGGTGGGAGGCGCCGGGGTCGAGTTGACGTTCCATCAGCCGCTCGGACTGCTGCGCGAGGACGACCTGCGCGCCGCGCTCGGCGAGCGCGCGGGCGGCCGACACCCCGAGGAGCCCGCCGCCGATGACGACCGCCCGCATGCCCGGCCGTACGGCCTTCGACAGGCCCAGGCAGTCGTCCATCGTGCGGAACGCGTGGACGCCGTCGGGGAGTTCGTGGTCGGGGGTGAACAGGCCGCGCAGGGGCGGAAGCACGGCGTTCGAGCCGGTGGCCAGCACGAGCGTGTCGTATCCGATCACCGAACCGTCGGCGCACGTCACCTGCCGCTCGGCACGGTCGATGCCGGCCACCCGGGCGCGGGTCAGTTGCGCGGGCGTCGGCAGCGCGATCACCTCGGGGGCGTAGCGGCCGGCCAGCACCTCGGCGAGCAGGACCCGGTTGTACGGGCTGTGCTCCTCCTCGCCGACCAGCAGCGCGGGCACGCCGAGCTCACCCAGTCGCCGGGCGAGACGTACGCCCGCGAGCCCGGCGCCGATCACCACCACACGCGTATTCGAGGTCATGTACCGCAGCGTGCGATGCCGGTGTTACCCGGCAGCATCACCTCTGTTTCCCACGAGGAACGCTGCCCTCAGCGAGAGCACGACGGGAGTGTGAGGGTTCGGGACACGCGCCGGTGGCGTGCTGTGAGGTGCGGCGGGATACGCCGGGGAGGTACGGGGTGGGGTTAACCGAACCGACGGGTTCCGTGCAGGCACCATCGTGTACGGCCCGCGCGGACGGAACCCTGGAGAGGTCGGATCCCACCAGCTCACGCCCGGCTCACACCCGACTCTCACCAGGGGGACACACCATGACCGCCACCCGGAACCTCCAGGTTCGCACCCCGGTTCGCGACACCGCCTCGCTGCGGGCCTGGCGGCTCGTCCGTGAACCGTTCACCGCCGGGACGTGGCGCCGCGCCGGCTACGCGCTGCTCGCGCTGCCGGTGGGTGTGGCGTGCGTCCCACTCGCCCTCGTCGGGCGCAGCGGCGGGCGCCGGCAGCGGGAGCTGGTCCGGCGGTTCCTGGGCGTGGAGGTCCGGGGCACGGGGCGCGGGCTGGTGCATGCCCTGGTCGCGACGCCGCTCAACCTCCTGGTGCTGGCCGTCACCGTGTACGGCTGGTCCATCGTCCCGATGAACCTCGGCTGGCCGCTGCGCGCGGGCTCCGACCACTCCGACGCCTGGGGAGGCCCCACCTTCGCGGGCGCCTGGGCCTTCCACGCCGTCGTCGGCGGGCTCGGCTTCCTGCTGGTCATGCCGTGGGTGGGGCGGGGGATGGCAGCCGTGCAGGCCCGCCTCGCGAGGGCGCTCCTCTCGTAGGCCGTCCGGCTCGGACCCCTCCCGGACCGTCTCTCCTAGGTTGATGACATGCACCGCCTTCGCGCACTCGTGGCCTTCCCCTTCGGGCGCAGGGCCCTCGCGGCGCTCCTGTACGGAGTGATCGCCTTTCCGCTCGCCCTGGCCGGGTTCTTCCTGACCCTGGCCGGGCTGCTGGTCGGCGGCGTCCTGTCGGTGACCACCCTGGGGCTGTGGCTCGTCGCGGCCACCGTGCGCGGAGCGCTCGCGCTGGGCAGGCTGCAACGCGCACTCGCGCGGCGCCTGCTGGGGTGGGAGATCGAGGAGCCGGAGCGGCGCGCGAGCACCGGGCTGCTGGGCTGGCGGCGGGCCGTGCTCGCCGACCGCACCGGATGGCGCGCCGTCGCCTGCGCGCTGACGACGCCCTTCACCGGCGTCCTCGCGTACGTCGCCGTCGTCGTCGGCTACACCTACGGGGTGCTGCTCACCCTGCACCCGCTGTTCAAACGGTGGAACTACCAGACTGAGCGGGCGGCCGACGGCACGCAGCGGCACGTCTCGCTGGAGTTCTTCGGCTTCCAGGTGGACTCCTGGCCGCGCTGGCTGATCCCCGTCGCCCTCGGCCTGCTGCTCCTGGCGACCGCCTCCTGGCTGCTGGGCAGGGCGCTCACTCCGCACCGCCTGCTGCTCACCGCCCTGCTCGGCCCCGACGCCGCCGACCGCCGCATCCGCACCCTGGAGGAGACCCGCGCCGACGCCGTCGACGACGCGGTGGCGACCCTGCGCCGCATCGAACGCGACCTGCACGACGGCGCACAGGCCAGGCTCGTCGGCCTCGCCATGCACCTCACCATGATCCGCGAGCTGATCGGGGCGGGCGCCTCCCCGGAGCGGCTCCTCACCGTCGTCGACACCGCGCAGGGCAACGCCACCCAGGCCATCGCCGACCTGCGCCACCTGGTCAAGGGCATCCACCCGCCCGTACTCGACCAGGGCCTCGACACCGCCCTCGCCACCCTCGCCGCCGACAGCGCCCTCCCCGTCGAGGTCACCGCCCGGATCGACAGCCGCCCGAGCCCCGCCGTCGAGTCGATCGCCTACTTCTGCACCGCCGAACTCCTCGCCAACGCCACGAAACACAGCGGGGCGTCCACGGTCGCGGTGGAGGTGACCGCCCGGGACGGGCTGCTGCGGCTGCGCGTCCACGACGACGGGTGCGGGGGTGCCGTCATCGGCGCGGGCTCCGGGCTGACCGGGCTGCTCACCCGGGTCCGCACCGTCGACGGCACACTCACCTGCGACAGCCCGCCCGGAGGGCCTACGGTGGTCACCGTCGAGCTGCCGTACGCCTGAACCATGGATCCGAGCCGTACACCTGGGCCGTACACCTGAGCCGTACATCTGAACAGGAGCTTCCGTGCGCGTCGTCATCGCCGAGGACTCGGCCCTTCTGCGTGACGGGCTCGTCCAGCTCCTTCAGCTGCGCGGTGTGCAGGTCGCGGCGGCCGTCGGGGACGCCGAGGCGCTGCTCGCCGCCGTCGCCGAGCACGGCCCGGACGTCGCCGTCGTCGACATCAGGCTGCCGCCCACCCAGACCGACGAGGGCGTCCGGGCCGCCGTACGGCTGCGGCGGGATCACCCGGGCCTCGGGGTGCTGATCTTCTCGCAGTACGTGGAGACCGCGTACGCCGCCCAGCTGCTCGGCGATCCCGCAGGGTTCGGGTATCTGCTGAAGGAACGGGTCGTCGACATCGGCGAGTTCGTGGCCGCCATGGAGCGGGTCGCCGGGGGCGGTACGGCCCTCGACCCCGAGGTGGTCGCGCAGCTCTTCGGCGCGAGCCGCCGGGCCAGGACCCTGGACACGCTCACCCCGCGCGAGCGCGAGGTGCTCGCGCTGATGGCCGAGGGCCGCACCAACCACGCCATCGCCGCGGCCTTCACCGTCTCCGAGCGGGCCGTCGAGAAGCACATCGCGAACATCTTCGCCAAGCTCGACCTGCCGCCCTCGGAGACGGGGAACCGGCGGGTGCTGGCGGTGCTGCGCTATCTCAAGGCCTCCGAGACGGCGAGCTGAACCTCAGAAGACCCTCAGGTTCATGGACGGCACACCTATCCCGTCCATAGGGTCGCGATCATGCCCGACATATCGCTGACCATGGTCGTTCTGCTGTGCGTCGCCGCGCTCGCGGCCGGCTGGATCGACGCCGTGGTCGGGGGCGGCGGCCTGTTGCTGCTCCCGGTGCTGCTGCTCGGGCTGCCCGGCGGCACCGCCGCGTCGTTCGCCCTCGGCACCAACAAGGCGGTGGCCATCGTCGGCACTTCGGGCGCCGCCGTGACCTACGCGCGCAAGACCAGGGTCGACGTGGGGATCGCCGTACGCATCGGGCTCGCCGCGCTCGCCGGCTCCACCGCCGGCGCGTTCGTGGCCGCCGGCCTCAGCACCGATGTACTGAAGCCGGTCGTCATGGTCGTGCTGCTCGGGGTCGGCACCTTCGTGATCCTGCGCCCCGCCTTCGGCACGGCACCCTCGACCGCGCCCGTCTCCGCGCGCCGCGTCCTCGCCGCCATCGGCCTCGCGGGCCTCGGCATCGGTTTCTACGACGGTCTCATCGGGCCCGGCACCGGTACGTTCCTGGTGCTCGCGCTGACCGCGCTCCTCCACCTGGACCTGGTGACCGCCTCCGCCACCGCCAAGATCGTCAACTGCTGCACCAACGCCGGAGCCCTCGCGACCTTCGCCTGGAAGGGCACGGTGTTCTGGCAGCTCGCCGCGCTGATGGCCGTGTTCAACCTCGTCGGCGGCATGGTGGGCGCGCACACCGCCCTGAAGAAGGGGAGCGGGTTCGTCCGGGTCGTGCTGTTGACGGTGGTGTTCGCGCTGGTGGCGAACCTTGCGTACAACCAGTGGGTGGCCTGACGCGGGGGCAGCGGGCGCCCGTCAGCGGGTCGGCGCGCTCCCGTCACCGGGTCGGTGCGTGCCCGTCAGGTGGGCGAAGACGACGACGTTCCCCTGATAGCCGGTCGCCTTCGAATAGCCTCCGCCGCACGTGATCACGCGCAGCTCGGGGCGGTGGGCGGCGCCGTACACCTTCTCGTCGGGGAAGTTCCGGGCGTCGTACACCTCGACCGCGTCGACGGAGAAGCGGACCGTGCCGCCGTCGCGGCGCTCCACCTCGATCGTGCTTCCCTTCTTCAGGGCGCCGAGGTCGTAGAAGACGGCGGGACCCTCGGCGTTGTCGACATGCCCCGCGACGATCGCGGTCCCCGTCTCACCGGGGGTGGTGCCGGCCTCGTACCAGCCCGCGAGGTTCTTCTTCGCCGCCGGCGGGACGTCCAGGCTGCCCTGCGGGGTGAGACCGAGGCCCATCAGCGGGGCGTTCACATGGATGGAGGGGATGCGGATGCGGTCGGGCGGGGAGGGGGGCAGCGCGGAGGGCCTGTGGGAGTGGGCGCCGCCGTGATCGGTGCCCGGGCCGGTGCCGCCCGTGCCCGGGCCCGGTGCGGTGGACGCCTGCGCGGCCGACGGCTGCGGCGGTGCGTGCGTCTGGGCGCCGCTGCGCAGCAGCCATGCGCCGGTGCAGAGGGCGACCACCGTGACGGAAGCTATGGCGGTGTTGCCGAACCTGCGCACGTGTTCCTCCTCTGGGGTCACTGGGTCCCGCGCCCCCTCCGGGCCGCGAGGGGCGTCGGACCCGGAGGGGGAGGGGACGGCGGTACCGGTGGACGGACAGCGGAGGGTGTCCGTCAGATCCCGTCGCCTCTCGCCCGGCGATGCAGGAGCCAGGTACCGCCCGCGGCGGCGACGGCCAGCGCCGCCACTCCCGCCGCGGTCTGCACGGGGTCGGGGCCGAGTGCGCCGCCGACCCCCGTCTTCACACTTCCTCTCGGGTGCACCTGCTCCTTCGTGGAAGTCAGCGTCACCATCAGGTCACCCGTGACCTGAGTGTCGCCCTCGGAGCACTTCACGACGATCTCGTACGTCCCCGGCTGGGCGCTCGGCGGCACCTTGAACTGGCCGACCGCGTCCTCGTGGTGCGTGCTGGGCGCCAGGGTGAACGTGCCCGCGCCCACCGCGCTGGCGTCGCCCGCCGCCGTGCCGTCCGCACCGCACGCTGCCGTGTTCACCGTGACCTCCCCGCCCGGGACGACGGTGGAGGGGTACACCTCGAGGGTGCCGGTGTCACCGCCGTACGCGGGCGCGGCGGCGAGGCCCGCGGCGGCGAAGGCGAGCGCGGTACCGGTCAGCGGCCGGGCGAGACGTCCGGCGGTACGTCTGGCGGTGCGTCGCATCGTGGTGCTCCTCCGAGAGGGCGCGGCCCGCGGCACCCCCATGTGCCACTGCGTCGGTCGTGCCCCTGTCCTACCGAGGTAAGTGGCACATGGGCGGGTCCGCTTCCTGAGGGTGCGTCAGAAATGATGTGAACGGGCGTCAGGGCGGGCGTGCGGGCGGCCGGCACCGGGCCGTTCCAGCAGGTCATCGGCGTGCGGCCGAGGGGCCGGGGAGGAGAACCCGAAGGGCGAGGGGGGCGCGTGTGAACGGGTGACCGGGGGGCGGCGGGGCGGGCTTGACCTCAAGGTTGATTGAGGTACGAGGCTGGGTGGCATGAAGAACAACACCGCGGACGTTTCCGCTGCTTCTCAGGCTTCCTCCGCTTCCTCCGCTTCCTCTGCATCCCCGGGCCCGCTGCGCGTCGCCGTCGTCGTGGGCAGCAACCGCGAGGGCCGCTTCGGTCCCGTCGTCGCCGAATGGCTGCTCGGGGAGGTGCGCGAGCGCGACGATCTCGCAGTCGATGTCATCGACGTCGCCGAGGTCGCGCTCCCGATGAGCTTCGCCCGCTCGCCCGAGGCGTCCGCCGCGCTCGCCGAGGTCACGCCGAAGCTGGACGCCGCCGACGCGTTCGTCGTCCTCACCCCCGAGTACAACCACTCCTTCCCCGCGGGCCTGAAGAACCTCATCGACTGGCACTACACGCAATGGCGCGCCAAACCCGTCGCCCTCGTCTCCTACGGCGGCATCTCCGGAGGCCTCCGCGCCGTCGAACACCTCCGCCAGGTCTTCGCCGAACTCCACGCGGTCACGGTCCGCGACACGGTGTCGTTCCACGGGGCGAGCGTCCTCTTCGACGAAACGGGCCGACCTCGCGACACCGTCGCCCCGGCCGCCGCGGCGAAGACCATGCTGGACCAGCTGGTGTGGTGGGGGCGGGCACTGCGGGACGCTCGGGGGGTGCGGTCCTACGCGGCGTAGGGCTTGTTCGCGGTGATGGCCTCTTCGCAGGGGGCTCACAAGCAGGGCTCGGGCCCGCCGTAAAACCGATGTGGCCCACTCGGGCCGACTGGCTACCGTGCCCCTATGACATCCGACCCCATCTCCTCCCTCCGCAAGGCAGAGTTCGGCTTCCCCGGGCCGCTGCGCGACCGTCTCGTCGCGGCGATTCTCGACGGCTCGAAGACCTCCACGACGGGGCTCGTCGCCGACTACGAGCACGAGGGCGATCCGCTGCCCGAAGTCGGGAGCCGCTCGGTCGTGGTGGACTCCGACGATCGCGCGGTCGCGGTCATCGAGACGACCGGCATCCGGGTCATGCCGCTCGCGGAGGTGGACTTCGCCCATGTGGTGGACGAGGGCGAGGGGGACGCCGACGTGACCGAATGGCGGGCGAACCATGAGTCGTTCTGGCACAGCGACGAGATGCGCGCCGCCATGGACGACCCCGGCTTCACCGTCGACGACACGACCCTGACCGTCCTCGAACGCTTCCGCGTCGTCAAGGACCTCCGTTCCGACACGGACTGAGCGGAGGGTCGCAGCGGACCGCTCCTCGCGCACTGCGTCGCGAGGAGCGGTCCCGGGCTGCTCCCGAGGGCGTTGTTCGCGGGGTCGGTCAGCTCACGGACACCGCACTCCACGCCGCCGCCACCGCGTTGTACTCCGCACTGCCCGCCCCGTACAGGTCCTTCGCCGCGTTCAGGGTCGCCGTGCGGGCGGCCGCGTACTTCGTCGAGGACGTCATGTAGACGGTCAGGGCGCGGTACCAGATCTTGCCGAGCTTGTCGTGGCCGATTCCGGTGACCGTCGAGCCGTTGCAGGTGGGGGAGTCGTAGTTGACGCCGTTGACGGTCTTCGCGCCGCTGCCTTCCGAGAGCAGGTACGCGAAGTGGTTGGCGACGCCCGAGGAGTAGTGCACGTCCAGGTTCCCGACCGAACTGCTCCAGCAGTCGGCCGAGTTGCCGTCCTTCGACGGCTTGTCCATGAAGCGGAGGGCCGGCTTGCCGAAGCCCGAGCGGACGATCTTCTCGCCGATGAGGTAGTCGCCGGGGTCGGAGGAGTTGTTCGCGTAGAACTCGACGAGGGTGCCGAAGATGTCGGACGTCGCCTCGTTGAGGCCGCCGGACTCGCCCGAGTACGTCAGCGCCGCGGTCTTCGACGTCACGCCGTGGGACATCTCGTGTCCGGCCACGTCGAGCCCGACGAGCGGACCGAGTGTGGTCCCGTCACCGTCGCCGTACGTCATGCAGAAGCAACTGTCGTCCCAGAAGGCGTTGTTGTAGTTCGTGCCGTAGTGGACGCGGTTGTACGAGCCCTTGCCGTCGCCCGCGATGCCGCTGCGGCCGTGCACGTTCTTGTAGTAGTCCCAGGTCACGTTCGTGCCGTACTGCGCGTCCACGGCGGCGGTGGAGCGGTCCGCCGTCGTCCCGGTGCCCCAGTGGTTGTCCGCGTCCGTGAACAGCGTCGCGGGGGCCCGGCTGATGCAGATCCCGAAGATGCACAGGTCCGTCTTGTTCGCGGCGTCGCCGGTGTAGGTGTTGCCGCGCGTCGGGTCCTTCAGCTGGTACGTCGACCCGGACAGGGTCGTCTCCAGCGGAACCGTGCCGCCGTACAGCGACTTGCCGTCGCCTGTCGCCGTCTCGATGCTGTCCCACGCGTCGATCTGGGCACCCGTGCGGGCGTCGGTGAGCACGGTGCGCGCGACCGGGTTGCCGAGCGAGTCCTGCGCGACCGCCTCGGTGCGCCAGGCGAGCTTCGGTGCGCCGTGCAGGGCGTCAACGACCAACTGGGGCTTGGCGGTCACCTTCTTCAGCGTCTCGCCGAGGTTCGCGGCGCGCAGCGCGTTCACCGCGAGGTCGGCCGCCTTCGGCGCGGCGAGCGCGGGCGTGACGGTGGAGAGGGAGAGCGGGCTCCGGGTGGCGCGGTCGGCGCTGCGGTAGGAGCCGTTCGGTGCCAGGTGGACGACGAAGTCGCCGCCCAGGACCGGGAGTTGGCGATACGTGCGGTCGTATCGGACGTGCTGGGTGCCGTCCGCGTCGACGACCACGTCCCGGACCGCGGTGCCCTGCGCGGAGGTGAGGCCCAGACGGGCGGCGTAGTCCACGAGCACCGACGCCGCGTTGTCGAGCGCGGTGGCCCTGGTCGGTCTGTCGGCCGCGGTGGCGACGGGGGAGAGCGCGGCGGTCAGCAGTGCGGCCGTGGTGACGGCCACGCCGGCCGCGGCGAGACGAGAACCTCGGATGTGCCGTATCTGCGGTATCTGCCCTGTCCGACTCATCGGTCTCCTCGGGAAGGCGCCTCGGGGCGCGTGGGGGCGGCGCTGATGTCGACTGAGATTTAAGGGGCCATGACATGTCATGTCCATAGCGCGCACTGGCGGATGTGTGTGGGTGTCTGGCGGTGTTTGGGGAGCGAGAATCGTTTCTGCGAAGGCTTTGAAGGGAGTTCGACCATGGCCACCGTCGACTGGCTCACCGTTCTGACCACCACCGATGCCGCGGAGAAGGCGGAGGCGCTCGCCCGGGGCGCGGTGGAGGCCCGGGCCGCGGCCTGCGCGCAGATCTCGGGGCCGGTGACGTCCGTCTACCGCTGGAAGGGAGTCGTGGAGACCGCCGCCGAGTGGCAGGTGCTGTTCAAGACCACCGCCGCGCGCTATGACGACCTGGAGTCGTATCTGCGCCACGCGCACGACTACGACACCCCCGAGATCATCGCGACGCCGATCGTGCGGGGGAGCGCCGACTATCTGCGGTGGGTCGAGGAGGAGACCACCGAGGAGGCTTCCGCGGAGGCCGGCGGGTGACGCTGCCCTTCTTCGTCTACGGCACCCTGCTCCCCGGCGAGCACAACCACGACCTCTTCCTGCGCGGGCGTACGGCGGCCGAGGAGCCCGGACGGCTCACCGGCGCGGTGCTGTACGACGGGCCCGGCTATCCGTACGCCGTCGAGGAACCGGGCGGGGTGGTGTGCGGGGAACTGGTGACCGCCCTGCCCGAGGCGTACGAGGAGTTGCTCGGTGCGCTCGACCGGCTGGAGGAGTTCGTCCCGGGCGGCCCCGGCAACCTGTACGAGCGGGTGGCCCGGGAGGTCGAGCGCCCGGACGGCACGGACGTGCGCGCCTGGGTGTACGTGGCCGCCCCCGCCGTCGCCGCCCAACTCCGGGCGCGCGGAAGGCTGATCGCGGGCGGCGACTGGCGGGCCGCCCATGACTGAACTACGCCTCGGCCGTGCCGCGCAGGTGGCCCGGGGAGGGTGCGCGGGCCGGCTGCGCCGTGGCCGGGGTGGAGGCGATCTCGGCGTGGGTGAAGAACGGTAGGACGGCTGTGGGTGGGCCCGCGCCGCGTGCTGCGCCCCGTGCCGTGCTGCGTGCTGCGTGCTGCGTGCTGCGTGCCGCGTGCCGCGTGCCGCGCCCGTGCCGTGCCGCGTGCCGCGCCCGTGCCGTGCCGCGTGCCGCGCCCGTGCCGTGCCGCGTGCCGCGCCCGTGCCGTGCCGCGTGCCGCACCCCGTGCTGCGTGCCGTGCTGCGTGCCGTGCCGCGTGCCGCGCCCGTGCCGTGCTGCGTGCTGCGCTGCGTGCCGTGCCGTGGCCGTGCCGCACCCCCGTTCCCGGGCGCCCCCCCCGAGATCGGTGAGCAGCGCAGCGGGCGTCTTCGCCCTCTGCGGCCGAGGCTCGACGCAAGGCCCATGACCGGCCGCCGGGCGCGGCCCAGGCGCCGACATCCGCCGCCCCACCCCGGGACGGCCAAGCGGCCCCAGCCCGCTCTCCGCCCTACCGCACCGCTTCGAGCCGCACCGCACACGTCTTGAACTCCGGCATGCGCGATGTCGGGTCGAGGGCCGGGTTGGTCAGGGTGTTGGCTCTTCCCTCGCCCGGCCAGTGGAACGGCATGAAGACGGTGTCCGGGCGGATGGACGTGGTGATCCGGGCGGGGGCCACGGCGCGGCCCCGCCGGGACACGACGGCCACGGCGTCCCCGTCCGCCGCCCCGAGCCGGTCCGCGAGCCGCGGGTGCATCTCCACGAAGGGGCCGGGCGCGGCGGCGTTGAGTTCGGCGACGCGGCGCGTCTGCGCCCCGGACTGGTACTGCGCGACCACGCGTCCGGTGGTCAGCAGCACCGGGTACTCGTCGTCCGGCTCCTCCGCGGCCGGCCGGTGCGACACCGGCACGAACCGCGCCCGGCCGTCCTCGGTGGCGAACCGGTCGAGGAACAGGCGGGGGGTGCCGGGGTGGACCCCGTCGACGGGCTCGCCCGCCGGGTCGTCCGGCAGCACGTCGAGGGAGGCGTCCTCGGGGTCCTCCGCCGCGCCCTCCGTCGCCGGGCACGGCCAGAACACCCCGTTCTCCTCCGCCAGCCGCCGGTAGGTGATCCCCGAGTAGTCCGCGGGCCCGCCCGCACTCGCCCGGCGCAGCTCGTCGAAGACCTCCTCCGGGTCCGTCGGGAAGCCCTTCTCCACGCCCAGCCGGTCGGCGAGTTCATGCAGGACGTCGAGGTCGCTGCGTACGCCGGAGGGCGGGGAGATCGCGCGGCGGCGCAGCAGGACGCGGCCCTCCAGGTTCGTGGTCGTGCCGGTTTCCTCGGCCCACTGGGTGACGGGCAGGACCACGTCGGCGAGGGCCGCCGTCTCGGACAGGACGACGTCCGCGACCGCCAGGAAGTCGAGTGACCTGATGCGCTCCTCGATGTGCGCGGCGCGGGGCGCGGACACCACCGGGTTGGAGCCCATCAGGAGCAGCGAGCGGATGTCCGAGCCGAGGGCGTCGAGGAGTTCGTACGCACTGCGGCCCGGGCCCGGCAGGGAGTCCGGGTCGACGCCCCACACGTCGGCGACATGGCGGCGCGCGGCGGGATCGGTGAGCTTGCGGTAGCCGGGCAACTGGTCGGCCTTCTGGCCGTGTTCGCGGCCGCCCTGCCCGTTGCCCTGCCCGGTCAGGCAGCCGTAGCCGGACAGTGGCTGTCCCGAACGCCCGGTCGCCAGGCAGAGGTTGATCCACGCGCCGACCGTGTCGGTTCCCTTGGACTGCTGCTCGGGCCCGCGCGCGGTGAGCACCATGGCGTTCGCGGGCTCGCAGAACAGCCGTACCGCCTCCCGGAGTTGGGGCACGGGAACACCGGTGATCCGCTCCACGTACTCCGGCCAGTGCGCCATCGCCGCGGCCCGCGTCTCCTCCCAGCCGCTCGTGCGCTCCTGGATGTACGCCTCGTCCGTGCGGTCCTCGGCGACGATCAGGTGGAGCATTCCGAGGGCCAGCGCGAGGTCCGTGCCGGGGCGCGGCGCCAGGTGCAGGTCCGCCTGCTCGGCCGTACGGGTGCGGCGCGGATCGATGACGATCAGCGTGCCGCCGTTCTCCTTCAGCTCGGTGAGGTAGCGCAGCGCGGGCGGCATCGTCTCGGCGAGGTTGGAGCCGACCAGGATCACGCAGCCGGTCCTGGGGATGTCCTCCAGCGGGAAGGGCAGACCGCGGTCGAGGCCGAAGGCCTTGATCCCGCCCGCCGCGGCGGACGACATGCAGAAGCGTCCGTTGTAGTCGATCTGCGAGGTGCCGAGGACGACCCGGGCGAACTTGCCGAGCGCGTACGCCTTCTCGTTCGTCAGCCCACCGCCGCCGAAGACCCCGCACGCGTCCGGGCCATGCTCCGTGCGCGTGCGGGTCAGCCCCTCGGCGATGCGGTCGAGGGCCTCGTCCCAGGTGGCGGGCGCAAGCACGCCCGCCTTCCGGACCAGCGGGGAGGTCAGCCGGAGCCGGGACGAGAGCAGCTCCGGCGCCGTACGGCCCTTGCCGCACAGCGCGCCCCGGTTCACCGGGAAGTCGGGGCGCTCGACCACCGCGACGCCCCCGCTCTGCTCGGGCGTGAGGTTCATCCCGCACTGCAGGGCGCAGTACGGGCAGTGGGTGGGCGTCGCGGAGGTCTGCATACCGTCCAGCGTGCGTCGGGCGTGTTACGCGCCGGGATGTCCGGCGTTACGCGGCCGGGACGGGGACCTCCCGGGCGGCCGGGGGCGGCGGTGAGGCCCAAAGTCCCCGGGCAGAGGCGCGGCCCGCACAACCGGCCACCTGTGGGTTGCCGTCGGCACTTCGGAAGTTGCCGCTGTGATGAAAGTCACCACATGTGGCCGATTGTGCATCGTACGTGGCCGAACAGGCCTTGTTGAGGGTTCAAAATTCGCGACTACAGTCGGGCCGCGAAAGACCGCACGGCGTTCGAAAAACCCGGATTCGGCACCGCTCACACCGGACACGTCATCCGTTCTCGAAACAGCCAGGAGGTCTCAGCAGTCATGCCTCTGCGCCCTCTCACCCCCCGCGACCAGGCTCTGTTCTGGCATTACGGCCGAGGCCCCGCCGTCCCCGTGCCCGACCCCCTCGTCCACCACGCCGTCGAACGGCAGGCCGCGGCCACACCGCACGCCGTCGCCGCCGAACACCGGGGCGCGACGATCACCTACGGCGAGCTCGACCGCTACGCCGACGGGCTGGCGGCCCGGCTGGTCCGCGAAGGCGTACGCCCCGGCGATCATGTCGGCCTGTTCGCCCGCCGGTCGATCCCGCTGCTCGTCGGCCTCCTCGGCACTCTCAAGGCGGGCGCCGCCTACGTCCCGCAGGA
This sequence comes from Streptomyces sp. SAS_270, assembly GCF_052543295.1. NCBI lineage: Bacteria > Bacillati > Actinomycetota > Actinomycetes > Kitasatosporales > Streptomycetaceae > Streptomyces > Streptomyces sp. SAS_270. The sequence continues at coordinate 45,497 of NZ_JBMNDS010000052.1, read as the reverse complement.
CATCGGGCTCACCCCCACGGCCCAGCTCGACCATGTCATGCGCACCGCCGCGACCCGGGTCGTCCTCACCCTCTCGGAACACGCGCACCGCGTGCCACGGCAGAAGGACGTCCGGCTGATCGCGCTGGACGAGCCCCTGACGTACGAAGGCGGGCCGACGAGCCGCGAAGGGGGGCCGCCAGGAGTGGCCGTCCGCCCCGACGACGGCTGCTACGTCCTGTTCACCTCCGGTACGACGGGCCCGCCCAACGGCGTCAAGGTCACCCACCGCAACGTCGCGAACATCCTGCTCACCGGGCCGGGCGGCCTCGGCATCAGCCCCGGCGAGCGCGTCGCCCACCTGCTGAACGTCGCCTTCGACATGGCGGCCTGGGAGATCCTCGGCTGTCTGACGCACGGCGGCACGCTCGTGATCCGCGGCAAGGACATCGCCGAGACGGCCCGTACGGCGGACGTCCTGATCGCCACGCCGACCGTCCTGTCCGCCATCGACCCCGCGAGCTGCCCGCACATCCGCGCGGTGGCCGTCGCGGGGGAGCCGTGCCCCCGCCCGCTGGCCGACCGGTGGGCGGCCCGTGCGGCGTTCCACAACTGCTGCGGCCCGACCGAGACGACCATCGTGAACACGATGCGCCGCCATCATCCGTCCGATCCGCTCCTCACCATCGGCCGCCCGACCCCCAACAACACGGTGTACGTCCTCGACGAGCACCGGCGGCCCGTGCCCATCGGCGCGGCCGGCGAGATGTGGGCGGGCGGCGACTGCGTGTCGGCCGGATACCTCGGCAACGAGCGGCTGAACAGCGAGCGGTACGCCCCCGATCCCTTCCTCGGCGACGGCCGGCTCATGTTCCGCACCCGCGACCTCGGCCGCTGGACCCCGGGCGGCGACCTCGAACACCTCGGCCGTACGGACGACCAGGTCAAGGTCCGCGGCTTCCGCGTCGAACTCGACGGCGTCTCCTCGGTCCTGGAGTCGGTGGCCGGCTGCGCCCGCGCCGTCACCCTCAGACGCGACGCCCGCACCCTCGTCTCGTTCGTCTGCCCGGCCGACGTCGACCCGGAGGGCGCCCGCCGGGCGGTCGAGGCCGCGCTGCCCTACTACTGCGTCCCGGCCGAGGTCCTGCCCCTCGCCTTCCTCCCCGAGACGGACCGGGGAAAGATCGACAAGGCGGCGCTGCTGCGGCTGGCGGAGGAGCGCGAGGTGGTGGCGCGATGACCTCGTCACCGCCTCGGACGTCCACGGGATCGTCCACGGATGTCATGGGCGTGGCGGATGCGACGGTGGAGCTTCCCCCGCTCACCTCCGCGCCCCGCCGCCTCCTCAAGCACCCCCGCCTGATGCACTACAACCGGCTGGCGGCACTGGTGCTGATCGCCAACCTCGCCTTCCTGGCCATTGGTTGGCCCCTCGGCATCCGCACCCTCGGCCACGCGGCGCTCGCCAACCTCGCGCTCGCCGTCGTCGTACGCCAGCAGTACGTCGTCAACTTCTTCTTCCGCGTGGCGACTTGGGCGCCGACGTCGTGGCCGCTGAAGGTGCGCTGGACGCTCGCGAAGGTCTACCACTTCGGCGGACTGCACGTCGGGGGCGCGCTGGCCGGGGCGGCGTGGTTCGTCGCGGTCGCGGTGGCGGTCACGGCGGATGGCGCCAACACGCCGCTCATCGTGATCAGTTGGACACTGATCGGCCTGCTCGCCGGCATCATCGCGACCGCGCTGCCGCCGTTCCGCTCCCGCTTCCACGACCACTTCGAGAAGATCCACCGCTTCGGCGGCTGGACGGCGCTGGCGCTGTTCTGGACGCACACGCTGCTGGCCGCCCCGGACCCGGTGTCCGTGGCGGTCCTGGGCCTGGTCACCTTCAGCGTCGCACTGCCCTGGATGCGGCTGCGCAAGGTCGCCGTACGCATCGAACGGCCGTCGCCCCACGTGGCGTTGGCCCGTTTCGACCACGGCGTGACACCCTTCGCCGGGTCCTCGACCGCGATCAGCCGCAGCCCGCTCATGGAGTGGCACTCGTTCGCCAACGTGCCCGCACCCGGCGAGTCCGGCTTCCGGCTCACGATCTCCCGGGCGGGCGACTGGACGGGCTCCTTCGTCGACGACGCGCCCGAACGCGTCTGGGTGAAGGGCATCACCACGGCCGGTGTCGCCAACATCGAGACCCTGTTCACGAAGGTGGTCTACGTCGCCACGGGCAGCGGCATCGGCCCCTGCCTGCCCCACCTGCTCGCCGCCGAGGTGCCCTCACGCCTCGTCTGGGCTACCCGCGACCCCCGCACCACCTACGGCGACGAGCTCGTCGACGAAATCCTCGCCGTTCAGCCGCACGCCCTCGTCTGGGACACCTCCCGGCACGGAAAGCCCGACATGGTGCGGCTCGCGTACGCCGCGTACCGGGACTTCGGTGCCGAGGCGGTCATCTGCATCTCCAACAAGAAACTCACCTGGCAGGTCGTGCACGGCCTGGAACAGCGCGGCATCCCCGCGTACGGCGCCATCTGGGACTCATGACCGGCCTGTCGGGAAAGGGAGCCGATGAACAACAACCTCAAGACCGAACGCCACGGGCGCGTCCTCACCGTACGGCTGCACCGCCCGCACGTCCTCAACGCCCTCAGCACGGAGCTGATGACCGAACTCCTCGACACCCTGCGCCCGTTGGACACGGACCCGGCGGTCGGCTGCTTCGTCGTCACCGGCTCGGAGAAGGTCTTCGCGGCCGGCGCGGACATCAAGGAGATGGCCGGGAAGACGGCCGCCGACATGGTCACCGAGGACTACTTCTGCGGCTGGGAGGAGTTCGCGGCCCTGCGCACCCCGAAGATCGCCGCCGTCAACGGCCATGCCCTGGGCGGCGGTTGCGAACTGGCGATGATGTGCGACCTGATCATCGCCGGCGAGTCCGCGCTCTTCGGCCAGCCGGAGATCAGGCTCGGCGTGATCCCCGGCATCGGCGGCACCCAGCGCCTCACCCGCCTCGTCGGCCGCGCCAAGGCGATGGACCTCGTCCTCACCGGCCGCACCATGAACGCGCGGGAGGCGGAGAGCGCGGGCCTCGTCTCCCGGGTCGTCCCCGACGACCAGGTCCTCCCGGAGGCGCTGGAGGCCGCCACGACGATCGCCTCCCACAGCCGCGGCGCCGTCACCGCCGCCCGCGAATGCGTCGACCGGGCGCTGGAGACGGGCCTGCGGGACGGTGTCCTCTTCGAACGCCGGGTCTTCCACGGCCTGTTCACGACGGAGGACCAGAAGGAAGGCATGACCGCCTTCCTGGAAAAGCGCCCACCCCGCTTCACCGGCCGCTAGCCAGCGCCTTCGTCACCCCCGGTTCCTTCGGTCCGAGGAACCGGGGATCCGGCTCGAACAGCGCGTCCAGGGCGGCCTTGCCCGCCGCGAAGATCTCGCGGGCACCGCCGTAGTACCAGGTCACGTCGTGCTTGGCGTCGACGCCGACGCCGTACGACTGCACGCCCGCCGCCTGGCACAGCGCCACCGCCCGCCGGATGTGGAAGCCCTGGCTGATCAGGACGGCACGGTCGACGCCGAAGATCTTCTTCGCGCGGACGCACGAGTCCCAGGTGTCGAAACCGGCGTAGTCGCTGACGATCCGCGCGTCGGGCACCCCGCGCTTCGTGAGGTACGCGCGCATCGCGTCCGGCTCGTCGTAGTCCTCGCGGCTGTTGTCGCCGGTGACGAGAACGACCTCGATCCGGCCCGCCCGGTACAGCTTCGCCGCCGCGTCCAGCCGGTGCGCGAGATACGGCGACGGCTCCCCGTCCCACAGCCCGGCGCCGAAGACGACGGCGACCTCGGTGCGCGGCGCGTCCGCCGTCGTCCGCAGCCGGTCACCGGCCGCGGTGAACATCCAGGTCGCCGGCAGCAGCGCCAGCACGCACAGCAGCATCACGGCCTGCACGGCCCGCCGCTGCCCCTTGCGGGTGCGCGGCAGTATCGGTCGCCTCGGTCGGCGGATGCTCAGGCGCGGCAGGCGCATCGACGGTGTCCCCCCAGGTCGTTCCCGGTCTGCCCGGCCCTCGGCACGACCGGTTCTCGCCAGTGGGGACGCAGCGTACGGTGATCCGGTTCGCCCGAGCCCTGCGGGCCGGGCGGTCGGGTACCTCACACCGCCGGACCCGGCACCGTGAACCGCCGGAAAATACCCGTGACCCTCACGCAACGGCCCGGCAACCTCCTGCCGCCAGGATCGGTCCATGACGGCGTCGAACCCTCCTCGCGACGAGTCCACGACCGCGTCCAAGAACCGGCCCGGTGGTGCGCCCCACGGCGCCGCTCACCTCGACAGTACGGCGCAACTCATGAACCGGATCACCAGCCAGCTCGGCAGTCAGCTCAGCCTCGTCTCGCTCAACGGCACGCGCCGCCCGGCGCCGCCCGCGCTCGTCCTCGTCGGGCACGGCAGCCGCGATCCGCGAGCACTGGCCACCGTACGCACCCTCATCGAGCGGGTCCGTGAGCTGCGTCCGCACCTGCCCGTGCACCTGGGCCACATCGAGCTGAACGAGCCCCTGCTGCCCGACACGCTCGCCTCCCTCGCCCGCGCCGACCAGGACACCCCCGCCGGCGCCGTGCTCGTCCCGCTGCTCCTCAGCCGCGGCTACCACGTCAAGCACGACATCCCCGAGGCCGCGGCCGCCGCCGAAGACCTGCGCACCCGCGTCGCCGCCCCGCTCGGCCCGCATCCGCTGCTGGTCGAGACGCTGTACGCGCGGCTCGTCGAGGCGGGCTGGCGCACCCGGACGACCGAGGCGACCCGCCGCGCCAGCGGTGTCGTGCTCGCCGCCGCGGGCTCCCGCGACCCCGACGCGGCCGTCGACACCCGCCGTACCGCTCAGCTGCTGGCCGAGCGCCTCGGTGTCCCGGTCGTCCCCGCGTACGCCTCCGCCGCCACCCCGACCGTCTCCGCCGCCGTCCGCGCACTCGCCGCCCGCGGCCGCCACCGGGTGGCCGTCGCCTCCTACTTCACCGCCCCCGGCCGTTTCGCCACCGAATGCGCCGCCGCGGCCCCCTGGATCGCCGCCGCCCCGCTCGGCGCGCACCCGATGATGGCCCGCCTCGTCCTGCACCGCTACGACCAGGCCGTCGCCCGGCCGACAACCGCCTCGGAACGCGAACTGGCCACGGCCTGACCCAGGTCACCCGGACAGCTGTGTCCCGTTTGTCAGTGCCTGCGTCTACTGTCGGTGCATGGAAGGCACTGCACCGAAGGCATACGAAGACCCCACCGAGTACGCCAGGCCGGACGGGTTCGAGCACATCGCCCCGGAGGGGTACGACGAGTCCGCCATCGAGCGCTGGGCCACCGAACCCGACAAGCGGCCCGGCCGCACCGCCTTCCAGCGCGACCGCGCGCGCGTCCTGCACTCGGCGGCCCTGCGCCGGCTGGCCGGCAAGACCCAGGTCGTCACCCCGGGCACGCGCAGCAGCGTCTGGGACGCCAGCCCCCGCACCCGGCTGACCCACTCCCTGGAGTGTGCCCAGGTCGGCCGCGAGCTGGGCGCCGCCCTCGGCTGCGACCCCGACCTCGTCGAGGCATGCTGCCTCTCGCACGACCTCGGCCACCCGCCCTTCGGGCACAACGGCGAACAGGCGCTCAACGAATTCGCCGAGGACATCGGCGGCTTCGAGGGCAACGCCCAGTCGCTGCGCCTGCTGACCCGCATCGAGCCCAAGCGGTTCGTGCGCTCCCAGACCCTGACATCAGCCGCTGCCGCGGCGGGCGGCGACCTCGTCAGCGTCGGTCTCAACCTCACCCGCGCCGCCCTGGACGCCGCCACCAAGTACCCCTGGCCGCGCGGCGCCCATCCCACCGACGCCAAGTCCCCGAAGTTCGGGGTCTACGACGACGACCGGCCCGTCTTCGACTGGATCCGCAAGGGCGCACCCGGCACCCGTACGTGCTTCGAGGCCCAGGTCATGGACTGGTCGGACGACGTGGCGTACTCGGTGCACGACGTCGAGGACGGCCTGCACGCGGGCCACATCGACCCCAACGTCCTGCACGCCGAGCCGGAGCGGCAGGAGATCTTCGCCGTCGCCGTCGGACGGTACGTGCCGGCCGACACCGACCCCGCCGAGCTGTCCGCCGCCCTCGACCGCCTCCTCGACCAGGAGTGGTGGCCGCACGGCTACGACGGGACGGCCGTCGCACAGGCCCGGCTGAAGGACGCCACCAGCCAGCTCATCGGCCACTTCTGCCTCGCGGCGGAGGGCGCGACCCGGGCGGCGTACGGCAGCGGGCGCCTCACCCGGTACGCGGCCGAGCTGGTCGTGCCGAGAAGCGCCCGGCTGGAGTGCGCGGTCCTCAAGGCGGTCGCCGACCGGTACGTCATGCAGCGCGCCGAGCAGGAGGCGCTCCGCGCCGACCAGCGGATCGTCGTCGCCGAACTCGCCGAGACGCTCACCGCCCGCGCGCCCGACGGCCTGGACCCGCAGTTCCGCGCCCTGTTCGACGAGGCATCCGACGACCGGGCCCGGGGACGAGTGATCGTCGACCAGATCGCGTCCCTCACGGACGCCTCCGCACGCTCCCTGCACGCCCGGCTCACGGGCGCCCGTCCGCGCTGACCACCGCGCGGCTGCACCCGGACTCCGGCACGCCGCACCTTCGATGATTGGGGCCAACCAGGGCAAATAAGTACACGAGTGTGACCCTGCGTGGCCTGATCGGGCCACTCCCTCTTCCCGCATCACCCTGCGTGCGGGACGCTCGCATGTGGCGACATCCTTACGAGGAGGCATCAAGTGGTCGACGCGGATCAGACATTCGTCATCGTCGGAGGAGGCCTGGCCGGCGCCAAGGCGGCCGAGACCCTTCGAACGGAGGGCTTCACCGGGCGCGTGATACTGATCTGCGACGAACGCGACCACCCCTACGAGCGCCCGCCGCTCTCCAAGGGGTACCTGCTCGGCAAGGAGGAGCGCGACAGCGTCTTCGTCCACGAACCGGCCTGGTACGCGCAGCACGACGTCGAGCTGCACCTCGGCCAGACCGTCGACGCGATCGACCGCGCGGCGAAGACGGTCCGCTTCGGCGACGACGGCACGCTGGTGCACTACGACAAGCTGCTCATCGCGACGGGCGCCGAACCCCGCCGCCTGGACATCCCGGGCACCGACCTCGCCGGTGTCCACCACCTGCGCCGCCTCGCGCACGCCGAGCGCCTCAAGGGCGTCCTCTCGGCCCTCGGCCGGGACAACGGCCACATCGTCATCGCGGGCGCCGGCTGGATCGGCCTGGAGGTCGCGGCGGCGGCCCGTGAGTACGGCGCCGAGGTCACCGTCGTAGAGCCCGAGGGGACCCCGCTGCACGCGGTGCTCGGCCCCGAGCTGGGCCAGCTCTTCGCCGAGCTGCACCGCGAGCACGGCGTCCGCTTCCACTTCGGCGCCCGGCTCACCGAGATCGTCGGCCAGGACGGCATGGTGCTCGCCGCCCGCACCGACGACGGCGAGGAGCACCCCGCCCACGATGTGCTGGCCGCCATCGGAGCGGCCCCGCGCACCGGCCTCGCCGAGGCCGCCGGCCTGGAGATCGCCGACCGTGCGCACGGCGGCGGCATCGCCGTCGACGCCCGGCTGCGCACCTCCGACCCCGACATCTACGCCGCCGGTGACGTGGCCGCCTTCCACCACACGCTCTTCGACACCCGGCTGCGCGTCGAGCACTGGGCCAACGCCCTCAACGGCGGCCCGGCGGCCGCCCGCGCGATGCTCGGCCGCGACCTCGCCTACGACCGCGTGCCGTATTTCTTCTCCGACCAGTACGACGTCGGGCTCGAGTACTCGGGCTGGGCGCCCCCCGGCTCCTACGACCAGGTGGTGATCCGAGGAGACGCGGGCAAGCGGCAGTTCATCGCCTTCTGGCTCAAGGACGGACAGGTGCTGGCCGGGATGAACGTGAATGTGTGGGACGTCACGGAACCGATTCAGTCATTGATCCGCTCCCGGGCCCGGGTGGACACCGAGGCGCTCGCCGACCCACACGTTCCACTGGACAGCCTGCTCCCCTGACCGACAGCGGCACCCGACTGTCACACCGTCCCCGTAGAATCCATGCGTGGCCGGAAGGATCAACGACGAGGACGTGAAGGCGGTTCGGGACGCGGTCCCGATCGACGCCGTGGTCTCCGAGTACCTCCAGCTGCGCAACGCGGGCGGCGGGAACCTCAAGGGGCTGTGCCCCTTCCACGACGAGAAGTCGCCGTCCTTCCAGGTCAGCCCGAGCAAGGGACTCTTCCACTGCTTCGGCTGCCAGGAGGGCGGCGACACCATCACGTTCGTGATGAAGGTCGACCACCTCTCCTTCTCCGAGTCGGTCGAGCGCCTCGCCGCCCAGGCGGGCATCACCCTGCGGTACGAGGAGGGCGGGTACAACCCCTCCCACCAGCGCGGCGAGCGCATCCGCCTGGTAGAGGCGCACAAGATCGCCGCCCAGTTCTACATCGAGCAGCTCGACACCAGCTCCGAGGCCGACACCGGCCGCAAGTTCCTCGCCGAGCGCGGCTTCGACCAGGCCGCCGCCGCCCACTTCGGCGTCGGCTACAGCCCCCAGGGCTGGGACCACCTCACCCGCTACCTCCGCGGCAAGGGCTTCTCCGACAAGGAACTCCTCCTGTCCGGCCTCTCCCAGGAAGGCCGTCGCGGTCCCATCGACCGCTTCCGCGGCCGCCTGATGTGGCCGATCCGCGACATCGGCGGCGAGGTCGTCGGCTTCGGCGCGCGAAAGCTGTACGAGTCGGACAACGGCCCGAAGTACCTCAACACACCCGACACGGCGATCTACCGGAAGTCCCAGGTCCTGTACGGCATCGACCTCGCGAAGAAGGACATCGCCAAGGCCAGCCGCGCGGTCGTCGTCGAGGGCTACACGGACGTCATGGCCTGCCATCTCGCCGGCGTCACCACGGCGATCGCGACCTGCGGCACCGCGTTCGGCGGTGACCACATCAAGATCCTCCGCCGGCTGCTCATGGACAACGGCAGCGCACGGGTGATCTTCACCTTCGACGGCGACGCGGCCGGCCAGAAGGCCGCCCTGCGCGCCTTCGAGGACGACCAGAAGTTCGCCGCAGAGACCTACATCGCGATCGCCCCCGACGGCATGGACCCCTGCGAGCTGCGGCTCGCCAAGGGCGACGAGGCGGTCGCCGACCTGGCCGAACCCCGCACCCCGCTCTTCGAGTTCGCGCTGCGCCAGATCGTCCTGCGCTACGACCTGGAGACCCCGGCTGGCCGCGCCGCCGCGCTCGACGAGGCGGCCCCGATCGTCGCCCGCATCAAGAACAGCGGCGCCCAGCACGAGGTCGCCGTGCAGCTCGCCGGCATGCTCGGCATCCTCGACACGCAGTTCGTCGTCAAGCGGGTGGCCCAGCTGGCCCGTTGGGCCCAGGGCCGCGGCGGCAAGGGCCCCGCCCCGGCCGGACAGCGCCCCCAGCAGGCGTACGAGGCCGCCCGGACGCCCGCCGGAGGCCCGGCCCTCACCCTGCGCAACCCCGTCTTCGCCACCGAACGCGAGCTGCTCAAACTCGCCCTGCAGCGCCCGGAGTTGGTCTCCCCGGCCTTCGACGCGTACGGCGTGGACGAGTTCACCGCCGCCCCGTACGCGGCCGTACGCCAGGCGATCATGGACGCGGGTGGCGCCGAGTACGGCGTCGAGGACTCCCAGGAGTATCTGGTCCGCGTCCGCGAGGCCGCCCCGGACGACGCGGTGCGCGCCATGGTGACCGAGCTGGCCGTCGAGGCGATCATGCGCAAGACCGTCGACGAGACGTACGCGGGGGCCCAGCTGGTCTCGGTGCGCCGCCGGGCCGTCGAGCGCCGTGTACGCGACGTACAGGGCGCGCTGGCCCGGGTGAGCGCCCAGGGCGACCCGGCCCAGCTGGCGGCCGTGCAGAACGAGCTGTGGGTGCTCCAGCAGTACGACCAGGCCCTGCGGGAACAGGGCGCGACAGCGCTCTGACGGAGCAGCGGCCACTTTCCGTGCGCTGTTTCGTGCGCCTTTCAAGCTGTTTCGCGCCCTGTCAGCTGCGCACTCGTACGGCAGGGTAACCACGCGGTCACGGACCGGACTCAAAAAGTCACCGCACGCCCCTCGTGGCGGCGATGTGTCGTACTCCACACTGGGTCTCGGTGCCTGAGTCCTCGGAGCGCGGCCGGCCCGCCCACAGCGGGTTACACACCCCCGCGGTTCCGCTCAACGACTACGGGATGGACAGCGGCGAGGCCGCCGACCCCATCTCCGACGTACCGCTGCCGCACGCCTCAGCAGCGACATTCCTGGAGGTCGCCCCCGTGCAGACCCAGACCCTCACAGAGACCGACACCGCGACGGACACGGACGCGGAGAACGACGTCATACCGGCAGTCCCCCCGCAGAGCCACGTCGCGCACCATCCCGAAGCACGCCCCGAAGCACGTCCCGAGGCGGACGCGGAGAGTCCGCCCGAATCCGACGAACCCCCCGCCGGCGCCGTGGAGATCACCGAGACCGAGGCCCCCGAGCCCGTCGAACCGCCCCGCAGCCGCGTCGCCGACACCAGCGGCCCCTCCTCCGACCTGTTCCGCCAGTACCTGCGCGAGATCGGCCGGATCCCCCTGCTCACCGCCGCCGAGGAGGTCGAACTCGCCCGCCGCGTCGAGGCCGGGCTCTTCGCCGAGGAGAAGCTCCGCCTCGCCTGCGACCTGGACAGCCAGCTCGCCCTCGACCTGGACAAGCTGGTCGTCATGGGCCGCATGGCCAAGCGCCGCCTCATCGAGGCGAACCTGCGCCTCGTCGTCTCCGTCGCCAAGCGGTACGTGGGGCGCGGGCTGACCATGCTCGACCTGGTCCAGGAGGGCAACCTCGGCCTCATCCGCGCCGTCGAGAAGTTCGACTACGCGCGCGGGTACAAGTTCTCCACGTACGCCACCTGGTGGATCCGCCAGGCCATGTCCCGCGCCCTCGCCGACCAGGCCCGCACCATCCGGGTCCCGGTGCACGTCGTGGAGCTGATCAACCGGGTCGTACGCGTGCAGCGGCGCATGCTGCAGGAGCGCGGCTACGAGCCGACACCGGAGGAGGTCGCCGCGCACCTCGACCTGCCCAGCGAACGCGTCAGCGAAGTCCTGCGGCTGGCCCAGGAACCCGTCTCGCTGCACGCACCGGTCGGGGAGGAGGACGACGTAGCGCTCGGCGACCTCATCGAGGACGGTGACGCGACCTCGCCGGTCGAGTCGGCGGCGTTCCTGCTGCTCAGGGAGCACCTGGAGGCCGTGCTGTCCACGCTCGGGGAGCGCGAGCGCAAGGTCGTCCAGCTGCGCTACGGGCTCGCCGACGGCCGGCCGCGCACGCTGGAGGAGATAGGCCGCATCTTCGGCGTCACCCGCGAACGCATCCGCCAGATCGAGTCCAAGACCCTCAACAAGCTGAGGGACCACGCCTTCGCGGACCAGCTGCGGGGGTACCTGGACTGAAGCAGGGGCCGCTCACACAAGGCGAGCGGCCCCTGGGATCAACTACCGGGCGGCTAGTCCACTTCCGCGACGGCCTGCGCGAACTGGGCCTTGTACAGCCGGGCGTACGCCCCGTCGGCGGCGAGCAGATCGCTGTGGGCGCCCTGCTCGACGATCGCGCCGTTCTCCATCACCAGAATGGTGTCGGCATCGCGGATCGTCGACAGCCGGTGCGCGATGACGAACGACGTCCGCCCGTGCGCCAGCTTCGCCATCGCCTTCTGGATCAGCACCTCGGTGCGGGTGTCCACCGAACTCGTCGCCTCGTCGAGCACGAGGATCACCGGGTCGGACAGGAACGCCCGCGCGATGGTGATGAGCTGCTTCTCACCGGCGCTCACCCCCGTGCCCTCGTCGTCGATGACGGTGTCGTACCCCTCGGGCAGCGTCCGGATGAACCGGTCGGCGTGTGCGGCCCGCGCGGCCTCTTCGATCTCACCGCGCGTCACGTCCCGCGAGGCACCGTAGGCGATGTTCTCCGCGATCGTGCCGCCGAACAGCCAGGTGTCCTGAAGCACCATGCCGATCCCGTCGCGCAGGCTGTCCCGGGACATCGTGGCGACGTCCACCCCGTCGAGGGTGATGCGCCCGCCGGTGACCTCGTAGAACCGCATGAGCAGGTTGACGAGCGTGGTCTTGCCCGCGCCGGTCGGACCGACGATGGCGACCGTGTGCCCGGGCTCGACCTTCAGCGAGAGGTCCTCGATGAGCGGCTTCTCGGGGTCGTAGCGGAAGGACACGTTCTCCAGGGCGACCCGCCCGCGCAGCTCGTCCGGCTTGGCTCCCGGCATCGGGTCGGCCTCCTGCTCCTCGGCGTCGAGGAGCTCGAAGATCCGCTCGGCGGAGGCGACGCCGGACTGCACCAGGTTCGCCATGGACGCGACCTGCGTCAGCGGCATGGAGAACTGGCGGGAGTACTGGATGAAGGCCTGCACGTCACCGATGGACAGCGCGCCCGTCGCCACCCGCAGCCCGCCGACGACCGCGACCAGCACATAGTTGATGTTCGACACGAACATCATCAGCGGCTGCATGATGCCGCTGTTGAACTGCGCCTTGAACCCGGCCTCGTACAGCTTGTCGTTCTCCTCGGCGAACTGCGCCGCCGACTCGTCCTGCCGCCCGAACACCTTCACCAGGGTGTGCCCGGTGTACATCTCCTCGATGTGCGCGTTGAGCTTGCCGGTGGTGCGCCACTGCTGCACGAAGTGCGGCTGCGAGCGCTTGCCGACGCGCGTGGCGACGTAGAACGACAGCGGCACGGTGACCAGCGCCACGAGCGCCAGCAGCCAGGACACCCAGAACATCATCGCCAGCACACCGATGATCGTCAGCAGCGAGTTGATGAGCTGGCCCATCGACTGCTGGAGCGTCTGCCCGATGTTGTCGATGTCGTTGGTCGCGCGGCTGAGGACCTCGCCGCGCTGGCGCTTGTCGAAGTACGACAGCGGGAGGCGGGACAGCTTCGCCTGCATGTCCTCGCGCATCCGGTAGACCGTCCGGTTGACGGCGCGGTTCACCAGCCGGGTGGCCACCGCCATCAGCAGGCCGGCCACCAGGAACGTACCGAGCGCGAGCAGCAGTACGTTGCCCACGGCGTCGAAGTCGATGCCCTTGCCCGGCGTGAAGTCGGTACCCGAGAGCATGTCGGCGACGCCGCCCTCGCCCCGCCTGCGCATGGAGTCGAGGACCTGCTCCTTCGTCGCGTTCGCCGGCATCTGCCGCCCGATGATCCCGGCGAACACCAGGTCCGTCGCCCGGCCGAGGATCTTCGGCCCGACCACCGAGAGGCCCACGCTCAGCACGACGGCGACGAGCATCCCGTACAGGGTGACGCGTTCGGGCTTGAACTGGGAGAGAAGCCGTTTTCCGGATCCCTTGAAGTCCATCGAGCGCTGATCGGGGCCGCCCCCGGCCATCATCCGCCCCATAGGCCCGGCCATCAGGCAGCCTCCGCTTCCGTCAGCTGGGAGAGCACGATCTCCCGGTAGGTCTCGTTGCCCGCCATCAGTTCGTGGTGGCGGCCGGTGCCGACGACGCGGCCCTCGTCCAGGACCACGATCCGGTCGGCGTCGCGGATGGTCGACACACGCTGGGCGACGATCACGACGGTCGCCTCGGCGGTCTCGCGGCCGAGCGCGGCGCGCAGGGCCGCGTCGGTCGCGTAGTCGAGCGCCGAGAAGGAGTCGTCGAAGAGGTAGATCTCCGGGCGCTGCACCAGGGTGCGGGCGATCGCCAGCCGCTGACGCTGACCGCCCGAGACGTTCGTGCCGCCCTGGGCGATGGGGGAGTCGAGGCCGTTCTCCAGCCCCTCCACGAAGCCCTTGGCCTGCGCGACCTCCAGCGCGTGCCAGAGCTCCTCGTCGGTCGCCTCGGGATTGCCGTAGCGCAGGTTGGTGGCGACCGTGCCCGCGAACAGGTACGGCTTCTGCGGCACCAGGCCCACGGTCCTCGCCAGCAGCCGCGGCTCGACGGTCGCCACGTCCACGCCGTCGACGAGCACCTCGCCGTCGGTGGCGTCGAACAGCCGCGGGACGAGCCCGAGCAGCGTGGACTTGCCGCTGCCGGTCGACCCGATCACGGCCGTGGTCTCGCCGGGGCGCGCCACCAGGTCGACGGCCTTCAGCACCGGCTCCTCGGCGCCCGGGTAACGGAACCCGGCCCCCCGGATCTCCAGGTGGCCGTGGCGGCGCAGCTCCAGGACGGGAGCGGTCGGGGGAACGACACTGCTGGAGGTGTCGAGCACCTCCTGGATCCGCTCCGCGCAGACCTCCGCGCGCGGCACCATCATGAACATGAAGGTGGCCATCATCACGGACATCACGATCTGCATCAGATAGGCGAGGAACGCGGTCAGGTCACCGATCTGCATGCCCCCGCTGTCGATGCGGTGCGCGCCGAACCACACGACGGCGATCGACGACAGGTTCACCACCGTCATCACGATCGGGAACATCAGGGCCAGCATCCTGCCGGTGCCCAGGGACACCTCGGTGAGCTGGGTGTTCGCGTCCCGGAAGCGGTCCTTCTCGTACTCGTCCCGGACGAAGGCGCGGATCACGCGGTTGCCGGTGATCTGCTCGCGCAGCACCCGGTTCACGGTGTCCAGGCGCACCTGCATCTTCCGGAACAGCGGGCGCAGCCGCCGCACGATCACCGTCACGCTGATGCCGAGCACCGGAACCACGGCGATCAGCACGGCGGACAGCGGCACGTCCAGGCCGAGGGCGAGGATGATGCCGCCGACGCACATGATCGGCGCCGACACCAGCAGCGTGAACGTCATCAGCGCGAGCATCTGCACCTGCTGCACGTCGTTCGTGGTGCGGGTGATGAGCGACGGCGCACCGAAGTGGCCGACCTCGCGCGCCGAGAAGGACTGCACCCGGTCGAAGACGGCGGCCCGGATGTCCCGGCCCACCGCGGACGCCGTACGGGCGCCGAAGTAGACGGCCCCCGTGTTGCAGACCACCTGCGCCAGCGAGATGGCGACCATCAGGGCGCCGAAGGACAGGATGTAGCCCGTGTCGCCCTTCACGACACCGTTGTCGATGATGTGCGCGTTGAGCGTGGGCAGGTAGAGCGTCGCGCAGGTCTGCAGGAACTGCAGCAGGACGAGCAGGGCGATGGGTTTGCGGTACGGACTGAGGTGGGTTCGAAGAAGTCGTATGAGCACGCGGGGTCTCTCGGAGTCGACGGCGACGGGGCGTTCGGTGGTGCACCACCCCCTATCGTCGGACACTCCCCCCGTGTTACCTCAACTGATTAAGCCAAGAGCGGTCCAATAGCGCGTCCGGCCTCAGCCTTGAGGCGTACGCCGGTGGTGTTGCTACGCCCGGAACGCCCCCGGATGCGTCTGTTCCCGTACGGACACGTACTGCTGCCGTACGGCCTGTCCGACGGCCAGCTCCTCGCCCGGCTCCAGCACCTGGGCGACCGCGCCCTGCCACATCGGCGGCGTGCGCGGGTCGAGGGTGCCCTGCGAGACGCCGAGGGCCCAGGCGGCCTGCCGGGCCGCGCCGAGCGCCGCGTAGTCCGCCGGCTGCACCACCACGACCTGCACCCCGAACAGCGCGGGCGCCGCGGCCTGCACGGCGGGCAGCTCCGCGGCCGCGCCGAGCAGGAAGATCCGCCGTACGTCGACCCCGCGCCCGCGCAGCACGTCCAGCGCGTCCGCGAGCCCGCACAGCATGCCCTCGAAGGCCGCCCGCGCCAGGTGCTCGGGGCGCATCGACTCCCGCCGAAGGCCCGCGAGGGTGCCCGCGGTGTGCGGCAGGTTCGGGGTCCGCTCGCCCTCCAGGTACGGCAGCATGACGAGCCCGTGGGAGCCCGGCGTCGACTTCATCGCCAGGTCGGACAGGCTCTCCAGGTCGGGCAGACCGAGCAGTTCGGCGGCGCCGCGCAGCGCCCGTACGGCGTTGAGCGTGGTGACGACCGGCAGGTGCATCCCGGTCGCGTCGGCGAGCGAGGTGATCATCCCGGTCGCGTCGACCAGCGCCTCGGGGTGTACGGCCATCACGGACCCGGAGGCCCCCAGTGAGACGACCGCGTCGCCGAGCCCGATGCCGAGCCCGAAGGCGGCCGCCATCGTCTCGCCGGTCCCGGCGGAGATCAGCAGCCCCTCCGGGGTGGTCCCGGCCGCGTCGGACGGACCGAGCACATCGGGCAGCATCGCCTGGTGGCCGAGCGCGAGCTCGACCAGATCCGGCCGGTACCCGCCGCTCGCCGCCGACCAGTAGCCGGTGCCGGAGGCTCCGCCGCGGTCGGTCGTCCTGCGCGTCGGCCGCCCCAGCAGCTGCCACACGAGCCAGTCGTGGGCCTGCAGCAGCACGGCGGTGCGCTGCGCGGAGTCCGGCTCGGTCCTGTTCATCCAGCGCAGCTTGGTCACCGGCTGGGCGGCCTGCGGCACACAGCCCACCGCCTGGGCCCACGCCTCGCGCCCGCCGAGCGCGTCGATGAGATCCGCCGCCGCGACCTGCGCGCGCTTGTCACCGCCGACCAGCGCGGGGCGCACCGTGTTGCCCTGCGAGTCCAGCGGGACGAGTGCGTTCTGCTGCGCTGAGACGCCGATGGCCTGCACGCCTTCGAGCAGCCCGCCGCCGGCCGCCTCGCCCAGGGACAGCAGCCAGGCCTGCGGATCCACGTCCGAAGGACGGCCGCCGCCCTCGGCGGGCTCCACCGGATGCGGCGCATACCCCTGCCTGAGCACGGCACCCGTGTCCGTGTCGCAGACGACGATGCGAGTGAAATCGGGCGAACTGTCCAGCCCGGCGACTATCCCCATGCCAGAAATTCTGCCGTACGGCGAGAGGTGCGCGCGCCGAAGTCACCGGTGACCCGTTGGACACCCGGTGTCCCTGGTACGTGGGAGGCGGCCCGAGGCGTCACCGTCAGGTGTTGCTGCTGCCCCAGTCGTCCTCGCCGGAACCGTCCGTGTTCCGCTCCCGCAGCGAGCGCACCCGGTCGGCGACCGAGTCGGGCACACGGTCCCCGACCTTCTCGCTGACCACGTGGTACGCCTTGCCCGCGGCTGCGCGCCCCTGCTGCGCGGCGGACTCGGCGGTGTTGCGCACCGCCGGGTTCTGCGCGACCTGGCGAGCGGACTTCTTCAGCTGCTCGTAGCGCTCGCGCCCGGCCCGCGTGCCCAGCACGTAACCCAGGGCCAGTCCGGCGACGAATGTGAGCCGGTAGCGCATGACGGCCACCCTTCCCTTGCGTCGGCTTCGGTGGGGAGGGAACCGATTGGCGGAGCACCCCCCTGCTTGCGCTAATGTATGTGTCGCAGCGAGCGCACGCCCCCTGGCGAATACCCAGGTAGGTACGTTCGATGCAACGAGGCAATCCCCTGTAGCTCAATTGGCAGAGCAGCCGGCTGTTAACCGGCAGGTTACTGGTTCGAGTCCAGTCGGGGGAGCTTCGATCTCCTGTAGCTCAATTGGCAGAGCAGCCGGCTGTTAACCGGCAGGTTACTGGTTCGAGTCCAGTCGGGAGAGCAGCGGAAGAGGACCCCTTGGGGGTCCTTTTTCATGTCCGGGGAACCACGCAGACCACGGCGAAGTCCTCATGGTCATGCGATGCCGACCATCCGAAGCAGGAGATCGTATGAGCGGCTATGCTGCGGCAGACGGCGCGCACAAGTGTGCGCGACGCGCCGTAAGGGGCGGTAGCTCAGCCGGTTAGAGCAGCGGACTCATAATCCGTCGGCCGTGGGTTCGAGTCCCACCCGCCCCACTACGCGCTACGCGTGCAGAATCGATGCGACCTGCGTCTTCACCGCCCTGACCGGATGTCACCGGTCGGGGCGGAGTTGTGTCCGGGGGGCTCTGAGCGGTGCCGGCGCGGGGGCGCCGGGTGCCGCTTTCGAGTGGCTTGATCTCGGGCCCGGTTGACCTGCGAAATCGTTTCGGGGGGTGGGCTGTTGGGCAAGGTTCGGGCAGCGTGGTCCCGGCCCGTCGGGCCTAGGCGACTTGTTCGCCTGAGGGAGGGGGGAAGCGCTGTGCATGACCATGTGCGAACGGTGGACGGACGGCTGCTGCGGGTCGAGGTGTCGGGCGATCCGGACGGGCACCCCGTGTTCCTGATGCACGGCATGCCCGGCAGCCGGGTCGGCCCCAGACCACGCTCCATGTTCCTGTACCAGCGCGGCACCCGGCTCATCAGCTACGACCGCCCCGGCTACGGGGGTTCGGACCGCATGGCCGGGCGACGGGTCGTGGACGTCGTGCAGGACGTGGCGGTCGTCGCGGACGCACTGGACGTGGACCGGTTCGCGGTGGTCGGCCGCTCCGGCGGCGCACCGCACGCCCTGGCCTGCGCCGCGCTCCTGCCGGACCGGGTGACCCGCGCCGCCGCGCTCGTCGGCCTCGCCCCGCGCGACGCCGAGGGGCTCGACTGGTTCGCGGGCATGGCACCCTCCAACGTCGACGAGTTCCGCACCGCGTTCACCGACCCCGAGCGCTTCGAGGAACGGCTGATCCCACGCTCGGCGGCCATCCGCAACGACCCGGGACGGCTGCTGGAGGAGTTGCGCCGGGACCTCACCGCCGACGACCGCTCGATCGTGTCGGACACGGCGATGCGCTCCATGCTGCTGCGCAACTTCCGCGAGGCGCTGCGCACCTCGCCGTACGGCTGGATCGACGACGCCCTCGCGCTGACCGGCCCCTGGGGCTTCGACCCCGCGGACATCCGTGTCCCCGTGCTGCTGTGGCACGGGGAGCACGACGTCTTCTCGCCCGCCTCTCATGCCTCCTGGCTCGCCGACCGCATCCCCCGCGCCAAGAAGGTCGTCGAGCCGACGGCAGCGCACTTCGCGGCCCTGCGCGCCCTGCCCAAGGTGCTCGGCTGGCTGATCGGCGGCGCGCTCGTCTGACGGAACCTCATACGGCCAGCGGCTCCAGGTCCCGGTATATGCGACGTTCGTCGGAGGCGACCTGGATGATGCCGTTGTCCTCGCCGAGCAGCATGCGCAGTTCGGTGAGGGCCTCCTCCCGGACGTGATGGGCCTCGTCCTCGCGGCCGACCGCCGCGAGGGTGAGCGCGTAATTGGTGACGACGGCCAGGGTTTCGGGATGGTGCGGGCCGAGGACGGTGCGCAGCGTGGTCACGGCCTTCTCCTCCAGGACGCCGGCCTCCGCCAGGCGGCCCTGGTCGGCGAGGACGTTGGCGTAGTTGACACCGGAGAAGAGGGTGTGGGGGTGCTGGTCGCCCAGGATCTCCTGCATACGGGGCAGGACCTGGCTGAAGACCTCCTCCGCCTGTTCGATGTCCCCGCATCCCCAGTGGAAGATGCCGAGGTTGTTCAGCGCGGCCTGGGTGTAGGGGTGCGCCTCGCCCGGCACCTTCACGTACTCGGCGAGCGCGTCCTGCGCCACCTCGCGCGCGGCCTCCCGCTCGTCGGCCGCGAACAGGTCGGCGGCCAGGTTGAGATCGCAGGCCAGGGAGTCCGGCGTCGGCTTCGGGTACTGCGCCCGGTACTGGGAACGTGTCGCCGTCGTCAGCCGCCGGGCGTCCTCGAACTGCCCCGCCCTGCGCAGCGAGACGGCGAGCGACTTGGCGCACCGCAGGGTGCCGGGGAACCCCTTGCCGAGCAGACGTTTGTGGGCGTCGTACGTCCGGGAGAGCAGTGCCACGGACTCGGAGTAGCGGCCGACCTCGCGCAGGTCCCGGCCGAGGCGTTCGGCGGAGGCCAGGGTGTAGGGGTGGTCGGGGCCCAGGACCTCCATACGACGGTCCAGGGTCTCCTGGTCGAGGGCGCGCGCCTCGCCGTAGCGGCCGACCATGCGCAGCGCGAGCGCGAGGTTGTTGGCGGCGCTGAGCGTGCGCCGGTGCGACTCGTGGAAGATCTGGCTGAACCCGTCGTGCGCCTCCCTCGCGAGACCCACCGCCGAGCGGTACTCGCCGAGCGCCGCCAGGTCGGCGGCGAGGTTGGACGTCGTGACGTAGGTGTGCGGATGCGAGGGGCCAAGGACGCGGCGCTGCCGGTCCAGCAGCTCCGTGTCGATCTCGCGGGCCTCCACGTATCGCCCCTGGGAGCGCAGCACGCTGGCGAGCTGACAGCGCAGATACAAATACTGGACGTCGTCCTCGCCCAGCAACTCCTTCCAGTGCACGAGCAGTTCCTCGGTGCGGCGCTGGGCGCCCGGGAAGTCGCCGCGCTTCCAGAGGTAGCGCACGCGGTCGATGAGCAGGCGGCGGGTGGCCGCGTCGAAGCAGTTGCGGGCATCGGAGGCGGTGAGGTGCGGCCAGATGACGGAGAAGCGCGACCAGGTCTCCGGGTCGTCGATGGGCTCGTCGCCGTCCGGGCGGGCACCGGCCAGCACGGTGTGCACGACGTGCCGCGCCTGCTGCTGCTCCTCCTCGGTCAGCTGGGCGCGGATCACGGCCTGCACCAGCCGGTGGACCTGGATGCTGTTGCTGACCTGGTCGACCTTCGCGAGCGCGAACCGGCCTATCTCCCGGATGACGCGGCCGAGCAGCAGACTCTCCTGGAGCGAGGCGTCGTACGGCTTGAGGGCGTCGATCATCTCCTTGCTGTAGAGCAGTTGCGAGGAGATCGGCTCGGGAGCCAGAAAGGCGCAGAGCTGCAGCAGCCGGACCGAGGCGGGGGAGCGTTCCTTCAGGCGCGCGATGGAGATGTTCCAGGTCGCGGCCACGGAGTGCGAGTAGTCCGCGGGCTGGTTGAGCGCCAGTACGTCGGTGGTCTGGTCGGCGAGCTGCTGGAGGTAGTCGGCGATGGGGGTGGCCGTCTCGGCGAGCCAGGCCGCCGTCTGCTCGACCGCGAGCGGCAGGTCGCCGACCGCGTTCGCCACCTTGTCGGCCTCCTCAAGGCTCAGGCCGGAGGCCCGCCGGGTGAGGTGCTCGACGCTCTCCTCGCGCAGGAAGACGTCGATGGGCAGTGCCGAACCCCCTTGCACCCAGGCCTGGTTGCGCGAGGTGATGAGGATGTGGCCGCCGCCCTGCGGGAAGTAGCGGGAGAGCCAGGACGGGTCGTCGGCGTTGTCGAAGATGAGCAGCCACCGCTTGGTCGGCAGCCCGCGGGCCAGCATCTGCACGGCTTCCTGGCTGGCCATCGTCATGTCGTCGCCGCCCGGCGCCCCGATGCGGGCGCCGAGTTCGGCGAGCGAGGCGACCACGTCGTCCTCGTGTTCGGCCGACGTCCACCACACGAGGTCGTAGTCGGCCATGAAGCGGTGCACGTACTCGATGGCGACCTGGGTCTTGCCGACGCCGCCGAGGCCGAACAGCGCGAGCGGCTGCGGCGCGACGGAGGAGGCGCCGCTGTCGAACTGTTCGCGGACCCGGTCCAGGATGATGTTGCGGCCGGTGAAGGTGTTGTTTCGCTGCGGCGCGTTCCAGTGCGCCGGGGCGCTGCCGGGGAAGCGGGGGCCGGACGCGCTGCTCTCCACGGACTGCCCGGGCAGGTCGACGGCGGTGAGCAGCGAGATGACGCACTGGGCCTCGTCGAGACGGTGCAGGTCGACGGGGTTGTGGTCCAGGTAGGCCGTGGGCAGCCGGACCTCGTCGACGCGCAGCGGGACCACCGCGCCGCGCGGGGTGTCCGCGTCGGCCTCGGTCAGGGCACGCCAGACGGCGTCCGCGTACCTCGACTTCTGGAAGGCGTTCGACAGCAGGACGAGGATGCGTGTGGTGTTGTCCGAGCGTTCGACGGGTCCCGCCGAGATGTCGTGCAGGGTCACGTTGCAGCCGGAGCGCTTGAGGAGCGACTCGACCCAGTCCGCCCACATGCGGTTCTCCGCTGCGTACGCGACGACGACGTCCGTCGCGACGGTCAACGGCCGCCGCCGCAGGAACGCGTCGCGGCAGCGCAGCCGCACCGGTTCGGGGACCGTGGGCAGCGAGGTGATCTCGCCGTCCGAGATGACGGTGGTGAGCCGCTCGAAGGCGGCCAGCAGCGAGTTGGCGATGCCGCTCTCGTCGCCGACGGTGGCCAGCGTCTCCTCGTACGCGTAGTACGGCCGGTAGGGGATTTCGACGTTCCCCCAGTACGTGCTGAGCTCCTCGGCGCTCAGCTCGCCCTCGTCGGGGTTCTTGGGCAGGCCGTCGAACTTGAGGCGCGCCAGCGCCCGTCCGGCGTCGACCTTCTCCTTCTCGCCCTCGTCGATGCGCATCGGGACCGGCAGGACGCGGATCCTGCGCTTGCGGTAGCCGTCCTGCACGCTGCGCGCCACGGCTGCCGCCCCGTCCAGCGACTGGTCGCTGAGGGTGAAGCAGTCCACCAGGACGTCCGGCATCTGGATGGTGCAGATGTCCGCGTTGTCCGACAGGCCGGTACGGCTGTCGATCAGGACGTAGTCGTAGGACGCCTTCATGCTGTCGCGCAGGGCGTCCAGGAAGAGTCCGCCGCCCAGGCGCTCGTAGAAGTTGTCCCACTCGAAGGACGACACGGTCGCCGAGTACGAGCGGTCCTGGCGGCCGGCCGAGAGGAAGTCGAGCGAGCCGCCTTCGTTGAAGCGCAGGCCCAGGCGCTCGGGGGTGAGCGAGATGGCGTGCTGCTCGACATCGGCGAAGTCCAGGTGCCAGGGCCCGGAGCGCTGGGTTCCGGCGGTGGCCGCCCAGGCGTACTCGTTGATGATGTCGATCACGCCGGTGGTGGCGGCGAGCGCGCTGGGATCGAGGAAGGGATGGAAGAAGCGGTGCAGGCCGGGGGCTTCGAGGTCCCAGTCGACCGCGAGTACGCGCTTGCCGTTGGCGGCCAGGATCCAGGCCGTGTTGGCGAGGGCCATGGTGCGGCCGGTGCCACCTTTGTACGAGTAGAAGGTGATGATGCGTCCGTCCTGCGCGGCCGTCATGCTTCTCCTCCGTGGTCGGGTCCCGCGTCCGGGTACGGCTGCGGGTGGGTGGGGCCCACGAGGCGGGGCCTGGGCAGGTGCGGGCCGGCGGGCGGGTTGGCCGCCGCGTGCTTGAGGTACTGCCGGGTCGCGTTCGCCACGACGGCCGGCAGCACATCGGTGAACGCCTTGAGGGTGGGGACGCCGTTGACGGCGATCCGGCAGTCGGTGCGGCGCCCCCGGTCCAGGATGAGCGGGAGGGTGCGCTCCAGTTCGGCCGTGAGCTTCTGGCCCTCGGCGCCATGACACTGCACGTCCGCCCGGTTCCAGGGGACGACGGCGCTGATCCAGGGGCGGGCGCGGGTGTCGAAGGCCTTGAGTCTGCGCCGGCGCTCCTCGTCGGCGAGCGCCCAGCGGTCCACGAGCAGGATGCCGGGCCGGGTCGGTGTCGCCTTCTCCTGGTCGGCGGTGGAGCCGATGAAGCCGTCCTCGTCGCCGGGCTCGTCGTCGTCGAAGGAGGACACGGTGATCCGGTAGTCGAGCGAGCGGATCAGCTCCTCGGCGAGGGCGGGCAGCGGCCGGGTGCTCTCCGAGTGGTACGGGTTCCAGTCCTGGGCGTCCTCACCGTAGGGGCGGACGTCACGATGCTCCGGAATGGTGTGCCGGGTGGGGGCGGCGATGGTGAGGTGGATGCGCCGGGGTCCTTCGCCGCGCGGCTTGAATGCGCTGGGCGTGGACTCGTAGGGCCGGGGCCGGCTGGGCGGCAGCGGCGACTCGTGGGCGACCCGGACGATGCGCTGGGCGAGGCCGAGCACTATTTCCTCGTACTCGTCGTGCAGCCGGTTGAGTTTTATCAGGCCGTATATTCCGTTGGCCGCGTAGCGGTCGCCCAAAGCCGCGTGGTCGATGTGGATGTGCCGTACGGAGTCGGGGAGTTGAGCGTAGTCGACGTGCGTCCACAGGGCAGGGACGATCGCCGGTACGTCTCCCGATCCGGTCGAACGAGCCCGCAGAATACGCTCGTTGAAGGCGAACCACTCGCGTCCGCAACTCTCGCTGGTGAAGTATCGCGGCGAGAACAACGGCACGAAAACCCGGCAGGTGGCCAGGTTTTCGCTGAGTTTCTCCGGCCAGCCGTCCCCCGAACGCATCTCGCGGTCCATGAAGCCCGCGGGGACGCCGGCCGGGAGGTCGGTGAGCGCCATGATGTGGTCGCAGAGATCCGTGAAAAGCCTGTGCACCCAGTGATCGGGGTCGCCGCCGCCGGACCCCCAGGCCGGCGTGTGCGCGTAACTGAGAAAAAAGTAGGGCCAGTTGTCCGATGCCCGATCTCGTTCAGGTGTGTTCACGCGCCCCCCTGCCTGCCGATGACGCCTTCATCCCGCCGCTGGCGCCATCTGGCCGGAACCAACAATGTGCCCGACGACCTGCCCGAACGGGTCGCCGCTTTCACGTCATTTACTGGCGATATCCAGTCATCCGTGTGACATCCGCGCGCCGACGAAGTCGACGGCCGGGCGCATGTCGAAAAGAGTCACATTCCTCCCCGCCAGTTCGCCCCCCGTGAGAAGTGCGGGAGGAAGTTCAGCCCCGTGAACGGCGAAGGGGCTGTCGTCCAGAGCGGTGTCCTCGTACGTGACCCAGTTGCCCTTCTCGCCCATCACGCACTGATAGGTGCGCCTGGGCCGGGGCGGGGTCGTGCGGTACTCGGCGAGGTGGAACGCGGTGCACACCTCGAACCCCACGCGCAGCAACAGGACTTGGGCCCCCGCCGCGTACAGCCGCGCGAGGGGGGAGCGCTCCCCGAGCAGGCAGTGCGGATCGTGCCCGTCGAGCAGCTCGGCGGCGCGGGGCCCGAGCGCCGCCATGGAGGTCTGCGGGTGGGCGCTGCGCACGGCACCGGGTGTGGTGCGGACGCACTCGGCCAGCCGCCCCATGGCCAGGCAGGGAGTCGTCTCCGGTGCGTAGGGGAGCATCGAGTCGCGGAACTCCTCCTTCTCCCGCTCCGTGAGGTGGCTCGTCAGTGCTCGGTGGGCCCGGGAGGTACGGGAGTTCTCCTGCGTGAACGCGGGCACCACCAGCGTGCCGCCGGGGCCCAGCGCGTCCAGCAGGGCGTCCCGGACCTGGGTGTCGCGCAGCCCGCTGCCGCCGAGGGAGGCGTGCACCATGAGGACACCGCCTCGGCGGATGCCCAACGTTCCCCCCAGTCGGGTGAGTTCGTCGCCCGGTGTCACGCCTGCGCGTCCATTTCCGTCCACTCGGCGCCGAGTTGGCCGGCCAGCACCGTGCCGGTCTCGGTGAGTTCCCGCTCGGGGAGCGCGGCCAGTTCCTCAAGTGCCTGCCGTGCGCGTTTCAACGCGATGGACCGGGCTTCCGAGTCCGGGCTTTCGCACCGGTCCTGGAGGGCCGCGGCGCCGAGGAACTCGCTGGCGTCGTCGAGCAGTTGACCGGCCGGGCTGCCCGCCAGCGTCAGGTCCGCCGTGTCCCGCAGTGCGGCCAGCCTCGCCCGCCTCCCGAGGACGGGGAGTCGCAGCAGGATCTCCTCGGGCTCACAGTCGACGGCAACTCCCAGCGCGCCGGGCGCGTGCACCCCGAGTTGGATGCCCGCGCCTTTCGCGAGCGGTGTCACGGTCATGAGCGCGAGCGCGTTCGGTTGGCTCCGCCAGTCCGTCAGCCGGTCGTCCATGAGCTCGAACGCCCGCGTGAGCAGCTTGCGGAAGAGGTCGCGGTCGTCGAGGTCCAGCGGCGCGGTCACGGAGGCGGGGAAGCAGCCGCGCACGGGGTCGGCGTCGTCGATCAGGGGGCCGTTCTCCACCCCTTGCAGGGAACGCCAGTGCTCGGAGTCGGGGTCGCCCGGACGGACTCGCAGGGTTCCTTCCGCGTGGCGTACGCGGAAGCCGTCCTCGCCCGTTGTGACCTCGATCCGGCCGGGCCGGGGAAGACGCAGGGTACCCACGGCAGGGAGGTGCAGACGGGTGTCCGGGTGCTCCCACGCCAGGGTCGCCTCGGTCTGCGTGCCTGCGGCGACCGCGACGAGCAGGGAGGCGAGCCAGGGCGTCGGGGGAGGTCCGTCCAGGCCTTGCCGCAGGGCCTGGCGCGCATACGGGTATGCCAGCATCGCATTCAACTCGGCCGCCGTGCGGGCGTCCTCGTCCAGGCGCAGCAGAAGCTGCCATGCCTCGGACCAGTCCCCATGCGCCGCGAAGCGGTCGTTCGTGAACGCCAGCAGAGTGCGGTTCAACTCGACCTGGGCGAACCGGAGTTCCTCAAGGGCGTGGACGCCCGGGGAAAGCGCGCGGTCGGTGATCCGGTCCGCCACACCGTCGACGAACGTGCGCAGGTCGGCGCAGAAGACGGACGGGTTGTCGAAGCCCCGCTCGGTGCTGTAGCGGTGTGCGTAGAGCCCGCCTCCGCAGGATTTCACGACAGGGCAGCGCCTGCAGGTCTCGCTGACCCCTTCGATCCCCAGCTGCCGGGCCTGTACGCCGGGATGCCGGACGTACTCCTCGAAGGTGTGCCGGAAGACGTCGTAGCCGGTGGCGGGCGCCCCGTCGTAGGCGGTCTTGAGTGAATCGGCCTGCTCGATGGTGCCGTCGGTTTCCACGACCGCGAGGTCGGACGGGGCCAGCCCCATGGCCTCGGTGAGGGGCGGGCCGCCGGACAGGGTGCTCCAGACCGAGTCGAAGGTGCGCACTTCCATCGGGCGGCCCTGCTCGAGCCAGCGGTCGAAGAT
This sequence comes from Streptomyces sp. SAS_270, assembly GCF_052543295.1. NCBI lineage: Bacteria > Bacillati > Actinomycetota > Actinomycetes > Kitasatosporales > Streptomycetaceae > Streptomyces > Streptomyces sp. SAS_270. The sequence goes on along the minus strand of NZ_JBMNDS010000052.1, from coordinate 18,959 downwards.
CTTCAGCAGCCAGTCCGCATACGGAGTGGGCGAATCCGAATTTCCGGCGGGAGGCGGATTGTCCCAGGTGGAATGCGGAAGCAGATAGTCGATCCGGGGTGGTTCAAGAGCGGTGAGAGCGTCATGGACGGTGACGGGGTCATTTTTTACGTCTACGGTGCAGAGCAGGCCCTGAAAGAGGTGACGATATTCCGGGGAGCGCAGAAGCTCGATCCCGCGCAGCACCTTTTCGTAACTGCTTCGCCCTCTGCGGTCCAGCCTGTGGCGGTCATTCGCGGTCTGGTCGCCGTCCAGGGAGATGCCGACCTTTACATTGAATTCCCGGAGGATCTCCAGATGCCTGCGGTGCAGCAGCATGCCATTGGTGTGCATGCGCAGATCCACTGTCGTGACGGGGGCCAGGATGCGGGTGAGTTCCTCGCAGATGCGGCGCAACCGAGTCGGGCCGACGAGGAGTGGTTCGCCTCCGTGGAGAATGACCGAGACGGAATCCAGGCGGTGCGCACTCGCGTACGAGGAGAGGCGTAAGGCGATCTGTGTGACCGTTTCCTCGGAGATCACTACCGGTCGATCTCGCCAGCTCTGGTCGGCATGCTCGTACATATAGCAGTGGTCGCAAGCGATGTTGCATCTGCTATGGATCTTCAGGACCAGTTCCTGGATATGGGTCACGCGCCCAGCGTACGGGTCTTCGGCTACAGTCGGGGTCACTTCAACTGGTCATCCTGTCACACGAGTTGAAGTGGACGCAGATGCGAGTCCGGGGCTCTCGGCGATGGGTCCGCCAGGAGCCCCGGATCGTTGGGCCTACGTTCGTTCAGAGTGCGGCGTCGAACGTGATCGCCTTCTTCGAACTCCATCCGGCGGCATATGCCAACCGACCGCTCGACCTCACGGCGGCGGCCTTGTCGGCGGCTACCGAGGAAATCGGGGTGTGTCGCTTCTCCGCGTCGCGGGAATCGGCTGATCCGTGCTGGATCGTGGTGGCCCAAGAATTCATGGCTGTCTCATAGCTCCACTCTTCGTTGACAGATCCAGCCCGTCCCATTCCCGTCGCGAGGTGGGAGGAGCGTGAGCCTGTAGACGCCTGGAGACAGCCTGAGATCTGATGCGGATACTTCATCGCGGACAATACACGCACGGCAGGTGTGCGGCTACCGGCGGTGACCCCCGCCTCATACGTGTGGGGTACGGGGTCCCTATAGGGGGCTTACGCTGGGGGAGCGTCACTTTGCGTGACGGTGCCGTGGTCGCACTCTCCACGCCCCATGTCCTTTCCGCTCCTCCTCGGTGCCTCTCGCGCTTTCTCTCATGTGCTGCATCCGTTCCGTGCGTCGGCCCGACCGGAAGGTCATGCGTATGTCGTAGAGAATTCGAACACTCCTTGCCGGACGGCAACGTACGTTCGGAGGGTGATACGTCGGATCGGCCCGTGATGTTCACAGCGGCGACTGCCAGGTCTCCGTCGTTCCTCTCCCGTTTGCCTCTTTGCCGCTGCCCTCCGCCGCCCCGTCGTCGTACACCGTGAGGCGGACCCCCGAGCGGCCGTCGGGGAGTGCGGCCGTCACGTCGACGGTGATCGCGATGCGTGACACGCCGGTGCGGCGGGAGGCGGCGGCCAGGGCGCGGCGCAGGGCGGCCAGCAGATGGCCGGCGGCGGGCTCGGTGATGCGGTTCTCCACGGCTCCGGTGAACCGGGTGGACGGCTGGAAGCCGAGCAGCGCGGCCGCGCCCGCGGTCTCGCGCAGCACCTTGCCGCGGAAGGTGGTCGGGGCGTCCACGGGCGGCTGTTGCAGGGCGAAGATGGCCGTGCGGACGTCCTGAATCGTGGACTGGAGTTCGTCGACGGCCCTGCCGAGCGTGTCGTGCACGTCCTTCGCCGGAGTCCTGCGCTGGGTGGACTCCAGCATGATGCTGGTCGCGAACAGCCGCTGGACGACGAGATCGTGCAGGTCGCGGGCGATGCGGTCGCGGTCCTCGAAGACGGCGAGCCGCTCCCTGCTGTGCTGGGCGTCCGCGAGTACCAGCGCCAGCGCGGCCTGCGAGGCGAACTGGGTGGCGAGCAGCCGCTCCACCGGGCTGTACGGCCGGTCGCCGCGACGGCGCGGCAGGGCGAGGGTGCCGATGAGACGGCCGCCGGCCTGGAGCGGCAGCATCATGCTGGGCCCGAACCGGTGCCGTACATGCGTCGTCATGCGTGGGTCGGTGGCCGAGTCCTCGATGAACACCGGCCTCCCGCCCAGGAGTTGTTCGAGAACCGCGCTGCCGGGCTCGATCGTCGTGCCGACGATGTCACCGGGGTCCTCGTGGGTGGAGGCGGTCACGATCTCCATGCCGCCCTCCGGGGTGGGCTGCAGGATCACGCCCGCCGAGGCATCGGCGAGGATCCGGGCCCGCTCGGCAACGGTCATCAGCGCGTCGGCGGCGGTCTCACCGGTCAGCAGCGCCGTCGTGACGGCCGCGGCGCCCTCGATCCAGCGCTCCCGCTGACGGGCCGTCTCGTACAGCCGGGCGTTGCCGATCGCGATGCCGGCCTGGGCGGCCAGCAGCCGCAGCAGTTGCTCGTCCTCGTCCGTGAACGGGCCGCCCGCCTTGTCGGCGAGGTGGAGCGTCCCGAACACCTCGTCCCGGACGCGGATCGGCACGCCCACGAAGTCGTCCCCCCGGCCGACCGAAGTCCGCTGCGCGACCGGGTCCGGCTCGGCCGTACGGATCTCAGCGAGCCCGTCCTGCCCGGGGTCGACCGTGCCGAGCGCCGCGTACCGGGCGCCCGTCAGCTCGGCGGCGCCGTCCACGATGTGCTGGAGCGTGGCCCGCAGTTCGAGGTCGGTGCCGACGTTGAGGACGGCCTCCAGAAGGGGCGGCAGACGGGGGACGGGATCGGTCATCACCCGGGTTCCGGTCAGCCCGCCAGCGGGTCCAGGACGAGTGGCTCGATCTTGCCCTCCAGCATGTAGCCCAGGCCCTGAACGGCGCACACGTCGGGTCGCTCGGCGATGTGCACCGGCATGCCCGTCGCGTGCCGCAGCATCTGGTCGAGCCCGGGGAGCAGGGCGCTCCCGCCGACCATCATGATCCCGCGGTCGGCGAGGTCGGCCACCAGATCGGGCGGGCAGGCGCGCAGCACCTTGCCGATGCCGTCCAGTACGGCGGTCAGCGGGGTCTGGATGGCATCGCGTACGGCAGCGGTGTCGACCTGCACGGAGCGGGCGAGGCCGGTGGCCACGTCCCGACCGTGGATCTCCGTCGAGGCGGGGCCGTGCGGGGTGAGCCCGTTTCCGGAGAGTGCCAGCTGCAGCGGCCGTACCGCCTGACTCGGCAGCATCAGCTCGTGCTGGTGGCGCAGGTGCTGCACGATCGCGTGGTCGACGGCCTCGCCGCCCACCGGGATGCGCTCGGCCGTGACGATCGAGCCCAGCGAGAGCACGGCGAGCTGGGTCGCGGCGGCGCCGCACACCATGATCATGGTGGCCTCGGGCTGCTCCACGGGCAGTCCGCAGCCGACGGCCGCCGCGATGAGCGTGTCGACGAGCTCCACCCGGCGGGCGCCGAGGCCGACGAGCGTCTCGATCGCCGCGCGCTGCGCGAGCGGGTCCGCGTCGTGCGGGGTGCAGGCCGCCGCCCGCAGCCGCGGCTTGCGGCGCAGGGCGCGGCGCGCCTTGTCGCCGATCAGGTGGCGCAGCATGCGCTGCGCCATCTCGATGTCGACGACCGTGCCGCCGGACACCGGCCGCACCACCCGGATGTAGTCCGGCGTACGGCCCGTCATCTTCTCCGCGAACTCGCCGACGGCGATCAGCGCACCCGTCTTCGTGTTCACCGCGGCGACGCTCGGCTGATCGACGACCAGCCCCGCGCCCTTCACGTACACGCGGGTCCTTGCCGCACCCAGGTCGACGGCGAAGTGGCAGCGGCGCAGCTGCTCCAGACTGGCGGTCATGGCAGATCCTCCCGAGAGCGCAGACCGTACGGGCCCGCCGGGTGGCGGTCCTCTCTCGCATCGTGCGGGCCCTGACGGGGCGTCGCCTTTTGTGGGGGGCCGGGTGGGGTGCCGCTGGACGGGTGTATTTGTCCGTAATGTCCGAAATAAAGAAGAACGGTGAGGGGGAGCCGAAGGAGCACTCAGTCGGCGCGGACCGCTTCGAGTACCGGCTCCAGCGAGGCCACGGTCAGCTCGCAGCCGGCCTCGACGAGTCGCAGCCTGGCCTGCTGCCCGGGGGCGTAGCCGAGGACGGGGAGGCCGATGGCGCGCGCCGCGGTGATCTCCGTGACGGAGGAGGTGATCAGCAGGGCGTCCGAGGGTGCGGTGCCCAGCCGGCTCAGGGCGCGCAGCAGGCTGAAGGGGTCCGGGGTGAGGAGCGTGAGGTCGTCGGCGCGGCCGTGGGCTCCGCCCGGCACCGAGGCCATGAGATCCCGGGACTCCAGGTACGTCAGGAGGGCGCCGGTGGAGATGTCCGAGACGACGGCGGCCGGCGGGCCCAGGGTGCCGAGCGCGCGGATCAGCGAGGCGGCGTGCGGGGTGGGGCGCGCCGAGCGGACGGCGCGCTCCTCCACTCGGTGGAGTGCCTGGCGCAGGTCGGCGCCCAGACGGTGGTGTGCCAGCGCACGCAGCAGGTCCAGCGGATCGGGTGCCTCGTCCCGACGGGACCGGAGGGTGCTCTGCGACAGCAGCCGTTCTCCGCTCAACGCCTCGTCGGGGTGCCGGAGTTCGACGACGAGCGCCACGAGGTCCTGGACGGCCTGCTCCGATGCCTGCCGGGTGTACAGCCGGGCCACGGGCCCGTCGAAGCCGAGGAGTACGGCCTCGGCGGCGTCGAGGGCGGCGGGCGCGTCCGGTGGCGGGGCCTCCGCGCGGGACGCAGCCCGCCTCGACGGCCGGGACGGTGGTGGCTCCGGCGCCGCGGGGGCAGGTTCCTCCTCCGCGGTCAGCACCACCGAACACGCCACCGACAGTCCCGGCACCGGCCACGTGTGCAGCCCGTCCCGCACCGCGAGCTGCGCCGCGCCTGCCCGGCGCAGCGGATGCCGCCGGGTGAGACGTCCGGCCGTCTTGACCAGATGGTCGAGCAGGCGCCCGGACACGCCACTGGTCTCGCCGCCTACGAAGGACACCGGGTCGTCGACGTACCACGACAGCTCCACGGACGCGGCGAACGACCCCCCTCCGGCGCTCGGCAGGGACAGCCGGTGCGAGGCCCGGCGGGTGGTGAGGTCGACCTCGTAGTACGTGACGGGGGTGTACGCGGGGCGCGTGCCGAGGGGACGGTCAGGGGTGAGGAGGGTCAGTCTGCCGTCGGACCTGCTGCGCACGACGGCCGTACGGCCCGGCTCGGGTGAGGGGATCGCCTGGAGGTCGCGCGTCGTGAACGGGCCCTGCGCCAGATCATGTTGCTCGGGATCCGCCACGGTCGCGGTGATGTTCAGCGAGCAGTACCAGGCGATGGCCGGGCCGGCGGCCGAGCCACGGTGCACGGGCCGGAACGAGTGCCCGCCGACGAGATCGACACCGCTCGCGGTCAACTCCTCGTGCAGAGCGGGGGAGAGGACGACCACGAGGTCCGCCGTCGAGTTCGCGAGGGCGGCTTCCAGGTCGGGTTGCCTGGTCGGCACGCCGGGCCGGGCGAAGTGCGCGGTGTGCCAGAACGTGAGCCGGACTCTCGGTGTGTCCTCCAACTCCGTGAGCAGATGGGACAGTTCGCGAAACACCTCGTCCAGGATGGGCAGTACGGATGTATCGGGCTCGGTGATCACCACGTAGCCGTTGTCGCGCGCGAGCACCTCGTACGCGTTCGAGGCCAGGTCGCTGAGCGAGAGCAGCCGGGTGAGCGTGCGGCCCAGGACGTCGTACGCCGCCGGATGGTCCCCGGGCTCCGTGAACTCGGCGACGACCGTGGAACGACCACGCTCCGGCGCGGCCCGCAGCTCGCGGTAGAGCGCCAGCATGGTGGGATTGGGCTCGCTGTGCTGCTGCTCCCGGTGCGTCTCGTACGCCTCGTACGACGCCATCGCATCCGTTATCCGGCCCAGGCCCTTGAGAGCGAGGATGTGCAGCCGGCGAAAGTCCTCGCGTTTGGGGTGCTCCTGGAGGAGGGCGGCGAGGTCGGACTCCGCCCGCTCGAAGTCGCCCAGCTCCAGGTCGAGTTCGGCGCGGGTGGCGCAGAGGGACAGGCGCAGGGCGCGCAGCCGGGTGCGCGTTGCCTTGGCGGCGGGGCCTGGGGCGCCGTCCAGGGGTTCACCGTGCCAGAGGGCCAGGGCGTACTTGATGGCCTCGCGCGCCGCTGCGGGATCGCCCTCGTCCCGGCGGGACTTGGCCGTGGCGACAAGGTCTTCGCAGCGGTTGATGTCGATGGTGGACGGGGGTGCGAGCAGGGCGTAGCCGTCGGTGGTGGTGGCGAGGGCGCCAGGGCCGAGGGCCCGTCGGAGTACGGAGGCATGAGCGGCCAGAGCCTGGGCCGGGCGGCCGTCGGGAGGCTGCCGCTCCCGCAGACCCGCGATGAGGTCGTCGTACGAAACCGTCCTGCCATGCCTCAGTAGCAGCATGGCGAGCAGGGCCCTCTCCTCCGGGGGAAGCGAGGGCAGCGCCTGGTCACCCCGGCTGACGCGTACCGGGCCGAGCAGGCGGTAGCGGAGCCGGTCCGCGGCGGCGGCGTCCAGGATCTCATTGAAGGAGGGGGACAGGAGCAGGTCCAGGCCCTGGCGCTGCACGTCCGGATTCGCCGAGCCGAGGGAGTGGGAGACAGCGGTGAACAACGGCCCGCGCTCATGGGGCACATGTGGGGAGGGATTCGGCTCGTTCACTCCGGACAACTTGATCAGCATCCATCCGAAGTCGTTCAGATCCTTGGAAATGTCGTCCGCGTCCGTTGGCATCATGGCGAAGCGGGTGATCTTGACACCGCCGTCCGGGTCCAACTGAAGGCTGTTCGGCGTGAAACGGCCGTGCGCTGTACCGGATTCGTGTACGGCCTTCAGGCCGCGCGCGACCTGCCGGGCCAGCGGCGCGAGCATCGTGAAGGGCAGCCGGAAGCCGCCCTGAGCGGTCAGCTCGGCGAGCGTCACCCCTTCGACGAATTCCGTGACGAGATACGGGACGCCGCGCTCGATGCCGAAGTCGCGGACCGTGACGATGTTCCGATGGTCGATCTCCGCGAGTTGTTGCGCCCTCTCCATGAACTGCTGATGGTTCCGCGCCGCGGAGTACTCGTACGCCGCCACCACCCTGTCAAGCCGCGTGTCCTTCGCCTCCCATACCTGCGGCGAGCCCCGCCCCAGCCGCCGCAGGAGCCGATACCTCCCCAGAAGCAGCGCCTCGGCGCCGCCTCCGCGGCCCCCCAACCGCCGCACACTCTCCTCCCGCACCGCCGCGAACGGCTCGCCCGCGGACGCCGGGGAGTCGCCGCCCGGTGCCAGCACCGGGAAGTCACCGGCGGCCACTCCCGCTCGCGCGTCGATCAACGCGCCTACCCGGGCAAGGAGTTCGGACGTACGGCCATGGGCGGAGCGGGGCAGGGTGCGCAGGAGGAGGGGGCGGACGCCCGGGCGGAAGGCGTACGCGTCCGGGCCGGCCCCGGTGTGGGTGAGCAGGCCGCTGAGGATGACCTCCGCGAGGTGCTGAGGCTGGGGCCGACGTTCGATCGCCGCCTGGACCAGGCGCATGACCGGCAACTGGGGCTGCCCGACGGCGAGATGGCCGGCGAGACGGAAGGCCTCGGGGGAGGCGAGCGAGCGGAAGCGCAGGACCAGCTCCTCGGGGGAGAGCCGCTCCACGTCGCCCCGGCCTCGCTCGTCCACCGGGGCGGGCGGCGGCGTGGGACCCAACAGGCCTACGGAGCCCGGGAGTCGGCCCGCCCCGGCCACCAGTGACGACCAGTTCGCCAGCCAGGGCGCGGCGGGTTCCAGGACGGGCAGCGGGAGCACGCCGGAAGGGAGGTCCTCGGTGAGGTAGGAGTCCACGGTGTACGTGGCGTTCGGCGCCGCGGGCCACGGCGCGCCGAGCCGCGCGGGCTCGGCGGGCAGCGCGGTGGTGCGCCACAGCCGCTCCGGCAGCGGCTGGACCACGGCGACCGGCATCCGCGCCGCCCAGCGCCGCAGCGTACGGTACCAGCGGGCGCCCGCCGCGCCGCCCCGCCACTGCGGGCCCATGCAGTCGCTGACCAGCAGCGTGACCGTGCGCCCGGCGGCGTACGACTCCTGCGAGCCCGGACGCCGTACCGTCCCGTCGGCGTCCAGCCGGTGCAGCTCCACCGTGCGGAACACACCCGACTGGACCAGGGTCGTGTGCAGTTCGCGGACGAGCGGGCGCCAGACGGGCATGGTCGGACCGCTGTCGTGCACCAGGTGCAGGGTCAGCCAGCGTTCGGACACGGGACGCAGCACCGGCAGCCACCACTGCGGGGCCGCGCCGAGCCCCGCGATCCGGTGCGCGGTCGCCTCCTCGTCGAGCTCCTGACCGACGGGCGCGGGCACCCGGCGCTTGAGCGGGCGCAGGGTGCGTTGCAGGGCGAGGGGGTGGGACAGCATCGGGGGCGCGGGGGCGAGCAGGGTGGTGAACGAGCCGACGGGGTCGTCCGCGTCCCGGCCTCCCGGCAGCCTCAACGGCACGCGTGAGGCGGGAAGTCGGGGCGCCGGAGCGGGCGGTGGTGCTGACGGCGGCGTGGGGGCGGGCTGGGGGTCCGGCTGCGCGGAGGCGGGTTGCGGTGGGGCGGGGGCGTCAGAGGTGGCGAGAGTGGCGGGACGGGCCTCTTCCGGGACCGGGTCGCCGGGGGGCATCTTCCCCGCGAGCCACAGCAGTTCGGCCAGTTCCACGGAGGTCGGCCGCGCCCCGCCCCCGGCCCGGCCGAGCAGGGCGGCGAACCGGTCGACGCTCCCGCCACCGGGGTCAGAACTCATCGTCGTCCCGAGGCCCGCTCAGATACGGCATCAGCTGCTCGGCCAGTTCGTCGCGGGAGTCCGCGTCGATGCCCGCCGCGCCGGTGAGATAGATGGCGTTGAGAAGCTGGTCGGTGGCGAGGTCGCCGCCGGTGCCGCGGGAGAGGAAGCGGGCGATCAGCTCGCGGGCGTAGGCGTCGGGCTCGCCCAGATGGGCGCGGACGATGGACTCCAGGTGGGCGTCGCGGGGCTGGTGGAGTTCGAGGCGGACACAGCGCCGCAGAAAGGCGGGCGGGAACTCGCGTTCGCCGTTGCTGGTGAGGACCACGAAGGGGAAGGCGCGGCAGCGGACGCGTCCGCGGGAGACGGTGACACGGTCGTCGGTGCCGTCGACCATCACCTCCGCGTCGGGAGTGTGACGCGCGGCGCGGGCCAGCTCGGGAATCTCGTACTGGCCCTCCTCCAGGATGTTCAGCAGGTCGTTGGGCAGGTCCAGGTCGCTCTTGTCGATCTCGTCGATGAGCAGCGCGCGCGGACGGCCGTAGGGGAGCAGCGCGGTGCCCAGCGGGCCCAGCCGCAGATGGTCCTGGAGCGCGCCGTCGGCGGGCAGTTCGCGGGCGGCGGAGCGCCCGGCGGCGTAGAGGCGGGACAGCGGGTCGTACTGGTAGAGGCCGTCGTGGAGCGTGGTGCGGCTGGTGATGTTCCAGCGCAGGACCGGGCCGAGCCGCAGCTCCCTGGCCACCGCGTACGCCAGGCTCGACTTGCCGCTGCCGGGCGGGCCCGTCACCAGCAGCGGACGGCGCAGGTACAGGGCCGCGTTGACGAGTTGGACCGCGCGGTCCGTGGCACGGTAGGTGCGGGCGCGGTGCCTGCGGTCCGGGGACGTGGCCGAGGTGTCGCCGCCCTCCGCGGGGGTCTCCAGCTCCGGTCCGCCGTCGAAGGCGCGCCACGGCGGCGGTGCGGGAAGGTCCGCGATGCCGTCGTGGGGCTCGCTCCCACCCGTGTAGACGGGCCACAGGGACATGCTCTCTCCTTGCTGCGTACCGGATGCCGGCTGTCCGAGGCGGGCAGGCCGCTCAGCCGACGGGGTTGTGCAGATAGCCGACCGGGTCGGGCAGACATCTGGGGTCCTCCCAGAGCAGCGCCAGGTCGTGCGCCCAGTGCGGTTCCGGCGCGTCCGAGGCGTACGCCGTCTCGCGCAACTCGTGGATGTGGAAGGGGAGTTCGCCCGGCGGGAGACCTGCCAAATGTTCGGCGAGGTGGTCCAGGAACACGGCGCCCGTGCAGTCCCCGTGGGTTCCGCCGCGGTGCTCGCCCCGGCAGCCCGTGCGCGGCCAGAGCATCACCGGCACGGCCGCGTTCAGGCTCGCCTGGAACAGCCGCCGGGTGCCGTCCGCGCGGGGCGGGGCGCCGAAGCCCACCATGTCCGCGCCGCGCCGCAGGCCGATGGTCAGCTTCACCGGGTCCTGCCCCACGGACGCGCAGTCGATGCGGTGCAGCCTGGCCGCCGGCTCGGCGTCGAGGCGTCGCCACTTCTGCAGCAGCTTGTGCTGGAGGCCGCCGCTGCGCCGCCGCTCCAGGTCCATCACGACGAGCGGTGCGAACGAGCCGAGCGGGCTGTCGTCGTCGGCGCTGCGCTTCCAGTGCGCCACGTCCGCGTTGAGCCAGCGGCGCGGCAGCACGAACGCGATCAACTCCCGTGCCCCCGGCTCCAGTTCGTGGTAGGCCTCGTCGATGCGCTCCAGGACGTAGGGGCGGACGCCGTCGACAGGGAGCGGGCGCGAACCGACGACGCGGCGGTGCCGGCCGTTGTACGCCGACACCTCGACCAGGAACTGGCCCTCGCCGCAGCCGCTGGGTGCGATCTCGACGAGGATCGGGGACCAGCCGGGCGCCGTGGTGCGCGGCCTCGGGGGTTCCGGGGTGCGCCGGGGGCGCGGCCAGGAGCGCAGGGCGCCCCGGGTCGGCGTGTCCTCCACGAAGTCGGCGAGCCGCGCGGCGAACCGGGCGGCGGCCTCGCTGTCCGGCACCTCGGAGAGCAGGTACCAGGCCGCGTCCCAGAGCGAGGCGAAGCCGTGCGACGGCAGCGGCGGGCCGAGCGGGCCCACCGCGTCCTGGTACAGCCGCTCGGGCCCGCAGCGCGCTCCTCCCCGCTCCGCGACCGCCTCGATGAGCTGCCGAAGCCGCTCCTTGTCGCCCCGCCCGTACTCCGGTGTCGGGATCAGTTCGCCAAGGCGCGGCCAGTAGCGGGCCATGACATGGGCGGGCAGCATCCGGCCGTTGCGGATCTCGGGGCTGCGCGCGGCCGCGGAGACCATGCCCACGACGCGTCCGGTGTCCGCGAGAGTCACCGCGGCGCCGCTGAACCCGGGCACGAGCGGCTGCCCGTGCGCGGCCCACGCCTCCAGCTGCACCCACTGACCGGCGATCAACTGGTTGGCGGTGGCCCGGTATTCGGCGAGCGTGCCCTCGTCGAACCGCTTGGGGAAGCCGTACGCCAGAAGCCGGCGCGGTGGGTCGCCGTACGCGTCGGACGGCGTCGCGAACTCGGCGGGCTTCAGCGGGACGGGGCGGTCGAGTTCGAGTACGGCGACGTCGCCGGGGTCGGTCTCCCGGCCCTCCCAGCCGCCGTGCGCGACGACCTGCGCGGGAAGGTCCCGCTCGCCCTGCGCGAAGGAGATGCCGACCGCGTCGGTGCGGCTGCGGGCGACCACGTGTGCGCAGGTCAGGACGTGCCGGTCGGTGACCAGGAACCCGGCGCCGGTCTCCCGCCCGCAGCTGATCCTGGCATGCCAGGAGGCGTTGGTCATGCCTGCGGTGAGGGTTCCGGGGAGCTGTCGGTGGGCCCGGGCGACCAGGAGAGCTTGACCACCAGGTGGCCCTCGACCGCGCTCTTGGCGATCAGGGCGCCCGCCTCGGCGGTGAGCTTCACCCCGAACTCGATCTCCACGGAGTCGGGGCGCAGACTGCCGTCGCGGAACACGCGCAGCGCGGACTCGGCGGCAGCCCGCACGCCCTCCAGCGACCCTTCGAAGGTGCGCGCCGCCTGGACGGTCCCGTCGTTCCGGGCGACGAGCCGGGAGCCGGACTCGTCCTCGGCGGTCTCGACGACGACGGGCGTTCCGTCATGGGTCCTGAACTCGACCAGTCCGTCCATGGTGCCTCGAACCCCCGTCGTCTGTGACCTCCGGCATCTCCATTGTTACGGACGGTACTTGGGGCTGTCCCGGTTTCCGCGCCGCTCACAACGGCCCCCCGCCGTTGGCGGGAACACGCCAGGGCGCCTTCCCGCCAGCCCCGGCCGGCGCTTCCGCGACACAAGCGCCCCGACACTCTTCGCAGCACCCCGACACCACCCCGTGGGCGAGGAGAGGCATCGATGACCCGAGGACCGGGAGCAGGACGAGCAAGACGCGGAACAGCTCTGCTGGCGACGGGAGTTGTGCTGGCCCTGCTGCCCGCGGGGCAGGCGCGGGCCGCGCGGGACGCCGACACCCAGGGGCCGACGCGCACGGCGGGCACCGCCCGCACCGCCCAGACCGTCACCCTCGTCACCGGCGACAAGGTGACCGTCACCGACCTCGCCGACGGGAAGAAGACGGTCGCCGTGACGCGGCCCGAGGGGGCCGGCGGAGCGGTGCGGACACAGGTGGCGAACGGCGCCGTCACCGTCGTACCGGACGAGGCGCTGCCGTATCTGCGGGCGGGCACCCTCGACCGGCGGCTGTTCGACGTGAGCGGGCTGATACGGCAGGGGCTCACCGACCGGAAGACGGCCGAGCTGCCGCTGATCGTGACGTACAAGGGGAAGACGAAGGGCGCGACCCCGCGCGGGGCCGAGCGGACGCGGGCGCTGCCGAGCATTCGCGGCGCGGCCCTCGACGCGGACAAGGGGCGGACGTTCTGGCGGGCCGTGACCGATGGCGATGCGGGTATCGGCAAGGTCTGGCTCGACGGGCGCGTCAGCGCGGACATGGCCGAGAGCAACGCGCAGATCGGTACGGCGAAGGCCTGGGAGGCCGGGCTCACGGGCAAGGGTGTCACGGTCGCCGTCCTCGACACCGGCGTGGACGTCGGCCATCCCGACCTGGCGCAGAGGGTCTCCGCGACCAAGAGCTTCATCGAGGGGCAGGAGGTCGCCGACCGCAACGGGCACGGCACGCACGTCACTTCGACCGTCGGCGGCAGCGGTGCCGCCTCGGACGGCAAGGAGCGCGGCGTCGCGCCCGGGGCGACGCTCGCCGTCGGCAAGGTGCTCAGCGACCAGGGCTCGGGCAGCGAGTCGCAGATCATCGCCGGCATGGAGTGGGCCGCGCGGGACGTGCACGCCAAGGTGATCTCCATGAGCCTCGGCTCGACCGAGCCGAGCGACGGCACCGACCCCATGGCCGCCGCGGTCGACACGCTCTCCGCGGAGACCGGCGCGCTCTTCGTCATCGCCGCCGGCAACACCGGCGCCCCGTCCTCCATCGGCTCGCCCGGCGCCGCCGACTCCGCGCTGACCGTCGGCGCGGTCGACTCCGCCGACGAGGCCGCCTACTTCACCAGCGCCGGACCGCGCTACGGCGACAACGCGCTCAAGCCCGACATCTCCGCGCCCGGCGTCGACATCCTCGCCGCCCGCTCCGGGCTCGTGGATGGCAGTGGCTACTACACCTCCATGAGCGGTACGTCGATGGCGACCCCGCATGTCGCGGGCGTGGCCGCGCTGCTCGCGGAGAAGCACCCCGACTGGAGCGGTGCGCGGCTCAAGGACGCGCTGATGTCGACGTCGAAGCAACTGGACGCCTCTGCCTATGTGTTGGGCGCGGGGCGGGTCAGTGTGCCCGACGTGGTCGGGTCGGCCGTCACGGCCACCGGGAGCGCGGATCTCGGGTTCTACGGCTGGCCCTACGACGCGAACGAGCCGGTCACGAGGACACTGACGTACACCAACTCCTCCGACGCGGCAGTCGAGTTGAGCCTTGCCGTGCAGGGCGGTTCCGACGGTGTCGCCACGCTCGCCGATTCCACGCTCACGGTGCCCGCGCACGGCACCGCGTCCACCACCGTGACCGGAGACGGCGCCAAGGCCCCTGTGGGGCAGACCAGTGGGCAGATCGTGGCGTCCGCCGCCGGCCGCCCTGTCGCGCACACCGTGTTCGGGCTGGTCAAGGAGGAGGAGCGGTACACGCTCACCGTGCACGTCAAGGACCGTGAAGGTGACCCGACGGCGGCCGACGTGGCGGTGCAGCGGCTGGCGGCAGGCGTCGACCCGTACAGCGCGGCCGTGGGCGACTCCGGCACCCTGAAGCTGCGGCTGGCCCCGGGCACGTACAGCCTGACGTCCTTCCTCGACGTGCACGGCAGCCACGGCACGGACTCGCTGGGACTCGGCTTTCTCGCGGCCCCGGAGATCACCCTCGACCGGGATCGTGAAGTCACCCTGGACGCACAGAAGTTGCGGGAGGTGCGGGCAAAGGTCGAGCAGCGCACCGAGACCCGGCAGCTGCTGATGGAGTACGACCGCAACGCGGGCGGCTCCGACCTGTTCGGCGCCGTCCAGGTGCCCGTCAAGTACGACAGCGTCTTCGCCGCGCCGACCGCGAAGGTCACGAAGGGCGACTTCGAGTACCGCACCGTGTGGCGGCTCGGAAAGCCGTTGCTGCAGGTCAAGGGGGTCGGCGAGGCGGTCGTCCAGCCCGGCGGCACCCTCGTCGAGGGGCGCAGCAGGCTGCCGCTCGTCGACGTCGGGACCGGGCCGTTCACCGGCGTGAAGGGCAAGGCGGTTCTCGCGCGGCTCACCGAGGGCGTCGAGCCCGGTGCGCTCGCCCGGGCCGCGCAGGACGCGGGCGCCGGGGCGCTGTTCGTGACGGACGATGCGGCCGGGCGGCTGAACGCCTGGTTCGGGACGGACGACGGCGCCGACCGGCCGCTGCAGATCGCCACGGTGAACACGGCCGACGCGGCCAGGCTGAGGGCAACGGCACGGGTCGAGATGACCGGCACCCGCAACACGCCCTACGTGTACGACCTTTCGCAGGGGCACCGCGGCGCCGTCCCGAAGGGCGACCTGACGTACGAGCCGAGGAAGGGCGAACTCGCCACGGTGGACACGAGGTTCCACGCCGTGAAGCCCGCCTCGGGCAGCGAGTTCCGGTACTCGATCACCGACGCCTTCCCCATCGGCATCGGCTTCCAGGAGCGGATCGACTATCCGGCCGAGCGCACCGACCACGTCTCCACCACCCCTGGCCAGCTCTGGCACGAGTCCGTGACCGTCGGCGACGGCGCCCTGGAGGAGCGCAGCGGTCTGATCGACTACCGAGGCGGCTCGCACACGGCACGGAACTGGTTCAAGCCCGTCTGGCACCCCTGGCTCGGCACCGGACTCGGCTGGGGCCAGCAGCGCTCGGGCAACGTCCTGCAGTTCAACACGCCCGGCTGGGGCGACTCCGGGCCCGACCACACCGGCTTCGGCGACGTGTGGAGCCAGGAGAGCGGCATGACCCAGTACACGGAGGTGTACCGGGACGGCACCCTGATCGACCGGCGCACGAGCTCGGGCGCCTACGACTGGGAGGCACCCGCCGACGAGCACACCTACAAGGTCGCCACCGACACCACCCTCGACCCCGACCGCTGGAGGCTCTCCACGAAGGGCCACTCCGAGTGGACCTTCAGGTCGTCGGCCACACCCGACGACCGCTGGACCTTCCTGCCCCTGCTCAACCTCGGCTACGACATCGACACCGACCTCGCCGGCGATGTGCGCGGCGGCGGCCGGGTGCCCGTCGGGGTCTTCGCCGAGTACGTGAAGGGCGCCCCGGACACCGGGACGATCGGCCGCGGCAGGCTCGAAGTGTCCTACGACGACGGGAAGTCGTGGACGTCGGTGACCCTGGACGGCCGTGGCGCCAGGTGGAAGGGGACGCTGACCGTGCCGCGCGGCGCGGAGTACGTCTCGCTGCGGGCCTCGGCCGGTGACGACCGGGGCGGCACGGTCAGCCAGGAGATCATCAGGGCGGTGGGGGTGAGGTAACCGGCCCGTCGGACGAGTGGCGCCGCACGCCGCGGACCACCCCCAGGTCCACCAGGTCCTGGGGGCGGATCCGGAGTTGGTCCGCCGTGGGGCGCACCTCGTGCGCCGGGCGCTTGAGGATCGCGGCCGCGAGCTCCGGTGCGATGACGGAGAAGTAACTGTCCGGCGTGGCCCAGGTGTTGCCCGGCGCCGCCAGTGCGAGAGCGCCGCCCGATCCGCCCTCGCCGATCACCAGCGTGGTGACCGGCGTACGGGCGGTGGCCACCGCGGCGAACAGGTCCGCGATCGCGGAGCCCACGCCCTGCCGCTCCGCGTCCGCGTCGTTCGCGGCACCCGGCGTGTCCACCAACGTCAGCACAGGGATGCCGAGTCGACCGGCGAGCCGGATCAGCCGGGCCGCCGTACGGTATCCGGCGGGGCGAGTCGCGGTGCCGCACTGGGCGGCGTACGCGACGGTCCGCGTCCCGTGCTCGTCGGTGTGCTCGCCGAAACCGCACAGCATGCCGGCGTCCGTGCCGCCGCAGCGGTCGCCACTGAGGGCCGCGCGCCGCGTGAAGTAGTCGTCCAAGTAGGCCTGCGCGCGCGGGTGTTGTGGACTGCGGGCGCGCAGCACCGCGTCCCAGCCGGTGGCGGGCAGACCGGTGGCGCCGAGGGCATAGGGGGCGGGTGCGGCCCCGCCTGAGGGCCGGGTGAGCAGGCCCAGCCACAGCGCCACCGTCTCCCGCAGCTCGCCCTCGCCCACGACGGCGTCGACCGCGCCCGCGGCCCACTGCGCCTCGGCCGTGTACGCCGCCGGGTCCGCGTCGGGCGGCCGGACCCGGGAGCCCGCGAAGCCCACCTGCGCGCCCGGCAGCGCCAGCGTCACGTCGGCGCCCGCGCCCAGCGTCGCCCAGCCGCCGCCCGTCGTCGGGTCCCGCAACACGGCGATCTGCGGCAGCCCGGCCTCCCGGGTGAGCGCCGACTGCCGTGCCACGCGCTGGAGTTGGGTCAGGGCGAGCATGCCCTCCTGCATCCGGCTGCCGCCCGTCGCGACGAGCGAGACGACCGGCAGCCGGTGCTCACGGGCGTAGGTGTACGCCGCTTCCAGCCGGTCGCCGGTGCGTTCGCCGAGCGAGCCGCCGAGGAAGCCGAACTCGAACGCGATCAGCACGGTCGGGGTGCCGCCGACCGTCGCGGCGGCGCAGACGACGGACTCCTCCTCACCGGTGCGGGCCGCGGCGCGGGCGCGCGAGGCGTCGTAGCCCTGCCAGGAGAGGGGGCCGTCGGGCCCCTGCTCCCCGCCGGGAGCGGGCAGTTCGCGGAAACCGTCGGGGGTGTCGATGACGAGGGCGACGGCCTCGCGGGCGGAGAAGCGCTCAGTCATTCCTGAGGTCTCGCTTCAGGATCTTGCCCATGTCGTTGCGGGGCAGGGAGGCGAGGTAGTGCACCACCCGGGGGCGTTTGTGCGGGGCGAGGCGGCGGGCGACGTGGTCGGAGAGCTCCGCGGCGAGGGCGGAGGCCGGGGGATCGTCCACCGGTACGACCCAGGCGACGATCCGCTCGCCGAGGTCGTCGTCCGGCTCGCCCGTGACGGCGGCCTCGCGCACCGCCGGGTGCTCAAGGAGGGCGTTCTCGATCTCACCGGCGCCGATCTTGTAACCGCCGCTCTTGATCAGGTCGGTGGCCTTGCGGCCGACGATCCGTACGGCGCCGTCCGTGTCGCGCACCGCCATGTCGCCGGTGCGGAACCAGCCGTCCTCGGTGAACGCGGCGGCGGTGGCGTCGGGCCGGTTCAGGTACTCGGAGAAGAGATTGGGGCCACGGACCTGGATCTCGCCGACCGTCTCACCGTCGCAGACACCGGTGGGGCTGCCGTCGGCGTCGTAACCGCCGATGAGGGACCCGTCCTCCTCGACGAGCCGCACCCCGACACCGGGCAGCGGCACCCCGACCGTCCCGGGGCGCGGCACCCCGTCCGCACGCACACTCGTGTTCATGAGGGTCTCCGTCATGCCGTACCGCTCGACGACCCTGCGTCCCGTCGCGGCCGCGATCCGCTCGTGGTCGTGCACGGGCAGCGCGGCGGAACCGGACACCAGCAGGCGCGCCCGGCCGAGCGCCTTGGCGAGTTCGGTGTCGTCGGCGAGCGCCTCGGCGAGGCGGTGGTACATCGTCGGCACCCCGAACAGCATCGTCGCGCCGTCGTTCAGCTCCCGCGCCACGCCCTGCGCGCTGAAGCGCCCCAGGTGCCGTACCGATCCGCCCCGCCGCAGCGGTCCGAGAACACCCAGGATCAGCCCGTGCACATGGAAGAGCGGCAGCCCGTGCACGAGCACGTCGTCGCCGGTCCACTGCCAGGCGTCGGCCAGTGCGTCCAGGGTCGTGGCGATCGCGCGCCGCGGGATGACGGCGCCCTTGGGCGGGCCGGTGGTGCCGGAGGTGTAGACGACGAGGGCGGGGGCGGCGGGGTCGAGGCCGACCGGCGCCGCCGCCTCGCCCCTGCCCTGCGCCTCGACGTCGACCCGCTCCAACCGGCCGACAGGATCGGGGAGTTGATCGCCAGGAGCCGCCAGCACCAGCGACGGCGCGCTGTCGGACAGGATGTGCCCGAGCTCGCTCCCGCCCGACTTGGGGTTGAGCGGTACGGCCGGAACCCCGGCGAGCAGCGCGGCCACCACCGCGACGGCTGTCTCCAGGGTCGGCGTCGCCCAGACGGCGACCCTCCCCGCGCCGCCGATCCGCGCGGCGAGCGCCCCCGCCGAGGCGTCGAGTTCCGCGTACGTCAGGGAGCGGTCGCCGAAGCGCAGGGCGGGCCGCTGCGCGACCGAGCCGTTCGCCAGGGCCGGAAAGAGGGAGGACACGCGGCGTACTCCTTGCCTGGATGTCAGGGACAACAAGACCGTTCCTACACCAGAGCCGGGGAAACCCGCCGCCGCACGGCACCCGAGCCGAACCCGAGCGCCGCTCCCTTCCTCGCCCCTCCCCTTCTTTGCCTAGGGGGTGTTTTGAAAGTCCCGCACAGCACCCACGGCGCCCGGCACGCACCCTCGCCGCACCGGCCGAAGCCCCAAGTACGTCCAGTACGAGGGCC
>NZ_JBMNDS010000051.1:0-74983 GCF_052543295.1 Streptomyces sp. SAS_270 | reverse complement strand
CGCCCGCGAGTGGATGGCCGAGTACCACGGCGGTCTGAAGAAGTACAACGAGTACAAGACCGCGGACTCCGAGCACCTCCTGGAGACCACCGGCAAGGAACTGCGCAAGCTCATGTCATGGGTCAACGACGACAAGGCGTGACCCACCCCCGAAACGACCCCTGGGGTGCGCACCGTGACGGGCGCACCCCAGGGCCGAACTCACGCTGTGACAACCGATCCAGGGGATGCCGCCCCTAGGGCTCCCCTAGGGCGCGATGTTCCACTGCTGGGAGGTGTTGTCGAGCTGCTGCCACTGGCGGACGACGGTCCCGTTGGACGTGCCGCAGTCCTTCACGTCGAGCACATTGCCGCTGTAGACGTTGCTGATGGTGTAGTGGCTGCCGACCTTGGTGACGTCCCACTGCTGGCAGAGGTTGCCGAGGGCGGCCCACAGGTTGAGGGATGTGCCGTTGGACTGTCCGCAGTTCACGGAGTCCAGGACCGTCCCGCTGTTGACGTTGGTGATGGTGTAGTGGCCGTTGCCCGCGCCGGCGAACTTCCACTGCTGGCAGGTGTTGCCGAGCGAGGTCCACTGCTGGATCGAAGTGCCGTTGGCGGTGCCGCAGTTCGTGGCGTCGAGGACCTTGCCGCTGTTGACGTTGGTCAGCCGGTACGCGGTGCCGGTGACCGGGAAGGCGGCAGCCGGTTTCGTGTAGCCGACCGAGACGACATTGGCCTGTACGGCGTTGTCAGCGGCGTCCGTCGGATAGCCGGAGGTCATGACGCCCTCGAAGAAGGATCCGTCGGAACCGTTGCTGTTGTCACCGCCGGTGCCCAGGACGATGGCGCCCTCAAGGCTCATCGGGGTGTAGCCGCCGAGGTTGGGCAGGGCTCCGTTGTACCAGGTGGACAGGCTGCCCGACTGCGCGTTGCCACCCTTGATCGCATAGGTGGTCTTGCCGTTGTTCTTCTCAAGGGCGGTGACGAACTCGCTGGAGTTGCCCTTGTTGCTCGAGTTGGCTCCGTTTCCTCCGAAGAAGAGCCCGTTCTCCAGGTCCGCCTCGACCCAGGGGCCCGATCCGGCGCCGGAACACGAGAACCAGCACTCCGTACCGAAGTTGATCGCGTCCATGTGACCGTTGCCGGTGTCGTTGCCGGAGGTCTCCGCATTGCCGTAGTCGAAGCAGCAGCGGTTGTTCACATGGTGGCCGCTGGTCACCATGTACGCGCCCTCCGGGGAACTCCCCGTCGCTACGCCCGAGGTGCTGTTGTCGCGGTAGCCGACACCGGGCGACACGAAGACCCCGTAGACCGAGTGGCCGCCGGCCGTCACCGGGAGCGCGTTGGCGATCGCACCGACGTCCTGTCCGCCGTTGCCGCCGGGCCCCTCGATCGTGAGGTCGTTGTGCTTCGAACTCTGGTCGTAGATCTTGGTGATGATGCAGGTCGTGCCGGAACAGAACGTGTCCTGTGTCGCGGCGTTGGCGTAGCCGCCGGCGGTGAGCGTCCCGATGTTCGCGGTCGTGGAGTCCGACGCGCGCTTGACCTGGTAGAGCGATCCGCTGTACGCGGCGAAGAGCGCCCGCGTCGTGCTGTGCGCGGCGACACACGGGGTGCCGGCGGAGGCGTAGATGTCGCACGGGAGTGACGTCGCGGCCTGCGAGGGGGCAGCCGTTCCGATCAGGACCCCGGCAACCAGCGCGATGGTCGCGCCTGCGGAGAGAAGCAGCCCTCTCAGGCGGTGAAAACGCAAAGGACCGATCACCGTGAAACTCCGTTTCCTCATTGCCGAATGGCGGGAGGCCGCTTTATCAGCGCTGACAATTCTGGCGATCACTCAGCGTGCGTGCAGACATCCAGGGGTGCGGGCACTTTTGGCGGCGCGGCCATCACTATGGGTCCGGCGTGACATTGCGTCAAGATTTCCAACAGGTTCATTTGTGTGACTTGTGTGAGCGCTTACATCCCGTGCGGCCTCTAGGCGGCGCGCATTGCGCTTCGCGTCGCTGACCTGCGAGTCCTTGCGTCAGCGAGGGAAGTCGGAACGGATCGGCGTGTTCGGTATTTCGTCAACCGAGCACCGAGCCCAGAACGTGAACTCCCGTTGCCGATTCAGGGTCCACATACTTGACAGCGCCTTTGCCGGAGCTTTTTCATTCTTTGGACTCGAAAAGTGTTATCCGTTTCCCGGAAACAACACGGGGGGCCGGACCGCCGGTACCGGTAGTTCGTTGATTCCGGCGATGGCACGGGTTGCCGACAGGTCGGGCCGGCCGCAGGACGACGGCGAGGAAGCGGTTGGGAGCCCCCACGCGACCCGAGCAGCCGCCGTCGCAGTCGCCGCATCCGCCAAAAGCAAAAGCCCCAGGTCACGGCGAGTGAGTCCTGAGGCTTCCACAGAGCCGCCTTCGGGATTCGAACCCGAGACCTACGCATTACGAGGGCTCGCGGGGTCGTGGCGGCTGGTGCCGCATCATCACGTTGGATCCCGTTTCCCCTGATCAGCGACTTGCGGGCTCGTCGGTGCCTGCCGCTGAATCCACCTTGTGCCGCACCATCCGCTCACGCACCGCTCACGCACCGCCCGTTGGATGACCAGCAGCTTCCCGAGGAACTGCAGTCGCCACAGCACGAGGTTGCCACCATGGCGGCAACCAGTCGTCTCGACGACGAATGACCCATTCCCAATCCACTGAAGCCGCCCCTGCCCCAGCGAGCCCGCCCGATCCGCCGTGGAGAGTGCATGAACCTGCTCCGCTGCATGCCCGGGGCCGGGCAGCGCCGGTATCGCGCCTGGCGCGATACCGACACGCGGCTGCTCTCAAGCTGAGTACCGCGGTCTCGACCTTGGCGCCGGCACCCGCGTGGGTCAGTCGCCCAGTTGCGCGGCGAGCTGCGCCTCGATGGCCGGGTACAGCAGGGCCTGGTCGTCGTGGAGCGTGGACTTCACGTTGCGGCTCATCTCGTCGACGATGGCCTCGGGCCGGCCTGCCTCCAGCGCGTCCAGGGCACTGCGGGCCACGTCGGCCGGCGGGGTCTTGGGGACGTCGAAGCCGGCCTGCATGTCGGTGTCGACCGGTCCGACGTGGACGGCGACGACTTCAGTCCCCTGCGTCTTGAGCTGCTGCCTGGCGGCGTTGGTGTAGCTCCACGCGGCTGCCTTCGACCCGCCGTACGTTGCAGTCACGGGGTACGCCGCCCACGAGGCGACCGAGAGCATGTTGACGAAGGCGCCGCCGCCGTTGGCCGCTACGACCGGGGCGAACGCCTGCGTCATGGAGATGAGCCCGAAGTAGTTCACCTCCAACTCGCTGCGCGCCACGTCGAGCGACGCGGAGAGGGCAGGGTTGATGCTGGCGATACCGGCGTTGTTCACGACGATGGTGACATCGGTGAACTCGGCAGCGGCTGCGGCGACAGCGGCCGGGTCCGTGACGTCCAGCGCGACGGGCGTGAGCCGCGGGTCCGTGATGGTGGCGACATCGCGGACAGCCGCGTACACCTTGGTTGCACCGCGGGCGAGGAGCTCGTCTGCGAACGCCTTGCCGATGCCACGGTTGGCGCCGGTCACCAGAGCTACCGAACCTTCGATCTTCATGTCTGTCTCTTCTCGTCAGGTGGTTCTTGGGGGGGCACGCACAGGTGATGGAGCGTGCCCCACGGGTGCTGGTCAGGCCGGCCTCGGCGAGCGCGACTGCTGCCCGGGGGTATGACTTCCGCGCCGCCGAAGGTCGATGGCCGCGAAACTGTCGGCCGAGGCCGTGCCGTTCGCCCTTTGCGCGCGGCTGCTTACTCGTCGAGGAACTGAAGGGCGTGCTTCAAGAACCGCTCGGGGTACTGGAAATGC
Organism: Streptomyces sp. SAS_270; assembly: GCF_052543295.1. Taxonomy (NCBI): domain Bacteria; kingdom Bacillati; phylum Actinomycetota; class Actinomycetes; order Kitasatosporales; family Streptomycetaceae; genus Streptomyces; species Streptomyces sp. SAS_270. The sequence goes on along the minus strand of NZ_JBMNDS010000051.1, from coordinate 71,154 downwards.
GCTGCGTGCCCGGCGTCGGAGTAGATCAGCAGCTGGGCGTTGGGGATGTTCTGGACGAGGTGCCAGGAGTTGATCGAGGCGATCATCACGTCGTTGGTGCCGTTGAGGACCAGGGTCGGCTGGGTGATCGCGTTCAGGAAGGCGTAGGGGTTCTCGCCGGGCAGCGGCTCCCCGTAGGCGGTGGCCGCTTCGAACTGCGCCTGCCCGACTGCGGGCGAGCTCGGCGGGTCCTGGTCGGCCCGCTGGTGGCGTCGCTCCCAGAAAGCCTTGCCCGCTTCGACCGCGGCCTCGGAGCGGCCGAAGAACAGGAAGAGGAAGTCCTCCAGGCCGGGGACCGGGTTCAGCGCCACCTCGGGCACCTTGGGGTCCATCGTCGGGTCCCCGCCGCGCAGGCCGGTGCCGATCAGGAGGAGCTTGCGCACCAGCTGGGGGTGGCGCAGCGCGACCTCCTGCACCTGCCAGCCGCCGATCGAGAAGCCGAGCAGATCGACCTGCTCCAGCCCCAGCGCCTGGATGACCGCGGCGATGTCGTCGGCCATGTCCTCCATCCGGTTGCGCGGCGTGCCGGACGAGGAGGCGATGCCGCGCCCGTTGAACAGGATGACCTCACGGCCTTCGGCCAGGCCGTCGGTGAGCAGGGGGTCCCAGTGGTCCATTCCCCCGCGGAAGTGCTGGACGAGGAAGATCGGGACGCCGGAGGGCTCGCCCCAGCGGCGGTAGGCGAACCGGTCGCCGTCGACCTCGACGTACTGGGTCGGGGCGGTCACATGCGTGTCGCTCATGGCCTGGGCCTTTCTGGAGGGGATGAGCAATACGATGACGTTCGTAATCTAAAAAGTCAACCTCTTAGATGTCGATCGACATCAATGTATGCTTGACCGTCGAGTGTCGACCGTGGAAGGGGAGGCCGGCCATGCGGGTGACCAGGGCACAGGCGGAGCAGAACCGTGCGCACATCGTCGCGACGGCCGCCAGGCTGTTCCGTGAGCGCGGCTATGACGGGGTCGGCGTGGCGGAACTGATGGCAGCCGCCGGGTTCACCCATGGCGGGTTCTACAAGCACTTCCGCTCCAAGGCAGACCTGATGGCCGAGGCGTCCGCGAGCGGGCTCGCGCAGACCGCGACCGGGGCAGAAGGTCTGGGCCCTGCCGAGTTCGTCGAGAGCTACGTCTCCCGGGAGCATCGCGACGGGCGCGGCGACGGTTGCACCATCGCGACCCTCAGCGGCGATGCCGCACGGCAGTCAGCGGACATCAAAACGGAGTTCGCGGCCGGCATCGAGAACCTGCTGACGGCCCTTCAAGCCCAGAGCGGCACACCGGAGGAAGCGGACCAGGACCAGCGCGCGTCCCGCGCCATGGTGATCGACATGCTCGCCCATTCGGTCGGCGCGGTCATGCTGTCGCGGGCATGCCCCGACGGTTCTCCGCTGGCAGACGAAATCCTCGACGTCTGCCGCAAGGAACTTCTCGCCTCACTGGCGCACGACAACAACGACCGGTTGGCGGCACAGAACCCAGAAGCCTGACCCCAGACGACTGACGCAGGCCCACCCCCCGAGGGTCAGACACTGGCGCGAAGGGGATTTTCGCGATGTGGTCACGTCCGGTCCTGCGGCGGGCTTCAGGGCACTTTCCGCTGCGGCAGGCGGCGCCGTTCGGGCCCTCATGGGGGACGGTCATGGGCCGTCAGGGCGGACCCGTCGTCGTCTCCACCTCTCGTCCGCAGGGGCGAGGATGCTCATCATCCCGGCTCCCCGAAGGGCGGGCGCCAGCGATTGCATTATGACCATGTTTCTAAGAGTCGGTCGGTGGACCCAACGAGCCCCACGGGGCGCCTCACCCGTGGGGGCGCGGGGTTAGCCGGTGAGCCCCTGCCGACCGGCCGAGCGGCCGCCTGTGAGGCCACGCGGGCGGCCAGCTTCTGGCGCAGGGAACTGGCGCGGCGGGATCAAGCGGTGCGCAGCTCAGGCACACGGGCGGGCTGCGGTGACGGGTGCGCTCCGGGAAGGTCAGTTCGGGGTTGTGGCGCAGTCGTGCTTGATGCCCAGGAGCGCGAGGGCGTTGTGGATGCCCTGTTCAAGGACTTGATCGGCGAGCTGCGGGTCGGCGAGGGCCCGGGAGAGCTGGAGTGTGCCGGCCATCATGGCGTACGAGCTGAGTGCCATGGGGCGGACCGAGAGCGGGTCATGGGGCGCCAGGCGCGCGGCGAGGCCGTCGGCGACCACCAGTACACCCTCGGTGTAAGCCTGCTTGGTCGGGTGCGTGCAGCGCCCTATCTCGTCGAGCAGGGCGGCGGAGGGGCAGCCGACGTCACGACTGTCGCGGTGCCAGGGAGACAGATACCAGCGCACGATCTGTTCGAGGCCGGCACGGCCCGGTTCCGCGTGCGCGACGATGGTCGCGTTCTGGGCCTGCAGCTGGTCGGCGATCGTGGCGGCCACCAGGTCGTCCTTGGACGTGAAATGGGTGTAGAAGGCGCCGTTGGTCAGCCCGGCGTCCCTCATGAGCGCCGTGATGCCCGAACCGTCAATGCCGTCCACCTTGAAGCGGCGGCCCGCCGTCTCGATGATCCGCTGCCTGGTCGCCTGCTTGTGCTCGCTCCTGTATCGCACCCCACACACCCCTCTGCGCGCCGGGAGGGCGGCACGCCCTCCAACGACTCCCCCGTATTAGATTGTGAACGTAATTCAATAACCGCGAACCTCGCGCCTCGAATCCTGAACCAGAACCAGGCATCCGCGCGGTCGGGGCGGGGCCACCTCTCGGCCCGTGGTTCCGATGGGCCGCTTCCGTCGTCGGCTCACGTGCGGTTCCGTGAGCGGCCACGCGACTTCCGCCTGCGGTGGGAGCCTCCCTGCATGCACGGTCACCCATGCATTGTATTGCGAACGTAAGTTAACTGTCTCGCGAGCGGAGCTGTGAGATGGATCCCGAGGTGATCCTCGGACGACTGGACGCCCCGCATCCCCGGGCGGAAGCCCCGGAGGATGCATCAGCACGGAGTCGATGTCCTGGCCGTCACCCGACGCCTACCGCCCGTCGGCCGACGTGCAGATCGTCCGCTGTCCGCCCCCGGGATCGGGCATCCACCCCTCATCCGCCGCGACCGGCGCCTCGTCGTCCGGCGGCGCAGATGAGCCCCTTCCGCCCTGGCGGTGCGCAGTGCTGTGCACTACCACCTCGACGGAACACGTCATTCCAAATCTTTGCGCCCCGTTTAAGCCATCCCCTTGCCCTCCAATAGAATTACGGTCATAATTCCACTGTCGGCGGGTCGTTCAGGGGCCTGGTGAACGGGGTTTTTGCTCTCTGGGCCTTCTCTGACCGTCAACTCCGGACTGCAGTCGCGGCCGGGAGACACACGGGAACCGCTCGGCGCCCACCTGCGAGGAAGCAGGGACCGGCGCGTACTAGCGGTAACCCTCACATCGAAGGGCACGACTGTGAACGCACGCGAAACACGAGGTGACGCGGTGACGTCGTACAAGAACGCGCAGACCCGCACCGTCACCGCCGACGGAGTGACCTACGCCTACCGCGACCTCGGCCCCCGCACCGGCATGCCGGTCATCTTCATCACCCACCTCGCCGCGGTCCTGGACAACTGGGACCCCCGGGTCGTCGACGGCATCGCCGCCAAGCACCGGGTGATCACCTTCGACAACAGGGGCGTGGGAGCCTCCACCGGCGTGATCCCGAAGACCATCCAGGAGATGGCCAAGGACGCCGTCACCTTCATCCGGGCGCTGGGCTTCGAGCAGGTGGACGTCCTCAGCTTCTCGATGGGCGGCATGATCGCCCAGGTGATCGCCCAGACCGAGCCGCAGCTCATCCGCAGGCTGATCCTCGCGGGCACCGGTCCGGCCGGCGGCGAGGGCATCAAGAACGTCACCCGGCTGTCCGACTACGACACCCTCCGGGCGCTGCTCACCTTCCAGGACCCGAAGCAGTTCCTCTTCTTCACCCGCACCCCGAACGGGATCCGGGCCGGCAAGGAGTTCCTGGCCCGCCTGAAGGAGCGCACCAAGGACCGCGACAAGGCCATCTCCCTCATCGGGTACAGGTACCAGCTCAAGGCCATCCACCGCTGGGGACTGGCCCAGCCGCAGGACCTGTCCGTCATCAAGATCCCCGTGCTCGTCGCCAACGGTGACAACGACAGAATGGTTCCGACGCCCAACTCGTACGACATGGACCGGCGACTGCCGAACTCCGAGCTGGTGATCTACCCCGACGGCGGACACGGCGGCATCTTCCAGTACCACGAGCAGTTCGTGCCGACGGCTCTCGAGTTCTTCGGCCGGCCGTAGGGCCGCGGCGTGATCGGCGCTCGGGCCGAGGATGCTGACTTAGAGCCGTGACGCCCGCCGGGCTCCACGGCTCTCGTCACTTGTCCCACGTCACTGACCTGCTCGCTTCTCGGTCATGCGGCGCCGAGGCGGTTGTCGTGCGGGATGGCGATGGAGAGACCGGTGTGGTCGACGTGCCGTCCGGGCGGCAGGCCGGGACCTGCGCTGCCGCCACGGCGTGCCGAATGCGCGCAGCGCCATCGGCGGTACGAGCGGAGGGCCGCCGCGTCGGTGTCGCTTCCGAGATGGCAGTTGCCCCGGGGCCACCCGCTCTCGCTGGCGGCGGAAGCGCGGGTGTACGGCACCGGCGTCGTGGCCTTTTGTCAGGTGGTCACCCAGCCGGTATTGACGGGTACCGCGCCAAGGCGAGGATGTTCTCGATTCCCCGCTCGAGGACCTCGTCGGAGAACTTCCGGTCGGAGAGCGCGCGGGACAGCTGCAGTGTGCCCACCGCCATGGTGTAGAGCCCGATGGCCTGACCGCGGGCGGACTGCGGATCCCCGGGCGTCAGGCGGGCGGCGAGCTCGTCCAGGATGGCCCTGGCGCCGTCGGTGTAGGCGTCCTTGGTCGCGTCACCGCAGCGGCCGATCTCGTCCAGCAGGGCTGCGGACGGGCAGCCGTCGCCGGGGTTGTCCCGGTGCTCGGGTGACAGATACGCGCGGATGAGATCCTCAAGCCCCTCGCGGCCGGGCCGCAGCGCGTCGTACTGCTTCACCTGCGTGCGCAGCTGCTCGGCGACGACGTGGGCGACGAGGTCGTCCTTGGACTCGAAGTGGGCATAGAACGCTCCGTTGGTGAGCCCGGCGTCCGACATCAGCGTGGAGATGCCGGAACCGTCGATGCCGTCCTGCTTGAACCGGTGACCGGCGGTCTCGATGATCCGCTGCCGCGTCACCCGCTTGTGCTCCTTGGTGTAGCGCGCCACAGGGTTCCTCCCTCAACTCCGCCGATCCCTTGCCTCGTATCCCATCTTAATCTGTGATCTGACACATGTAATATTACGATCGACAGATCATCTTAGAAAAGGCTCCCGCCGCGCCCTCGTCATGGGAAGTGCGCCGAGCCCCCGTCCGGTGCGGTGAGTCCGACTTCGGAGCCGCAGGGCGGGACCTCGTTGTCATCGCCGGCACAACGCTCGCGTCACGAGCGCATGTTCACCACTGCATGGCTGTGGCGTGCGTACGCCGAAGCGCCCGACGCGACTCCCCCAGACACTGGGCGTTCCGGTCAGGCGGTGCGGGTGGGGTAGTCGGTGCAGCCGGCCGCGCCAGCGCCGTAGAAGGTGGCGGGGTCGGGGGCGTTCAGGGGTGCGCCCGCCTGTACGCGCTCGACCAGGTCGGGGATGGCGAGTGCCATCGAGCCCACCGTGATGACGTCGGCGACGCCGTTCTCGATGCCCTTGGCTCGGGTGGCGATGTCTGTACCGCCGCGGTTGAGGATCAGCGTGTGGGGCCGCAACTCGCGCAGCGCGCCCAGGAGTTCCTCGTCGCCGCCGTGGGCGAGGTGCAGGTAGGCGAGGTCGAGGGGGGCAAGGGCGCGTACGAGGTGCGCGTACAGCTCGTGGGTGTCGTCCTCCGCGAGGTCGCCGAGCTGGAACTGGATCGGGGCGGGCATGCCCTTGCAGGCGATCAGGGCGTCGAAGCCGATCCCGTCGAGCAACTCACGGCTGCGTTTGCTGTCACACCCGCGACCGATACTGGTCCCGGCACACCGATGTATGACGTGCATAATTTTACGGTCCAGGGTGACATGCTTGATCATCCTGCCGAGCATCCGCCGCGGCGGCACGGCTCGTTGCCAGTGGGCCTCGGAAGGTGCGCCGGTAGGCCAGTGGTGTGACGCCGATAGCGGCGTGCAGGTGTTCGCGCAGCGAGGTGCCGCCGGCGAAGCCGACCTGGCCGGCGATCTCGTCGACCGGCAGGTCGGTGGATTCCAGCAACTGCCGGGCCCGGTCGACGCGTTGCTGGATGAGCCAGCGTCCGGGGGTCAAGCCGACTTCTTCTTTGAAGCGGCGGGCGAAGGTGCGCTGGCTCATGTTCGACTGCTCTGCAAGGTCGCTCAGGGTCAGAGACTTGTGCAGGTTCTGCAGCGCCCACTGCCGGGCGGCGGACGTGTCGTTCGCCGTTGCGTCGGGGACCGGGCGTTCGATGTACTGCGCCTGGCCTCCGTCGCGCCACGGGGGGACGACGCAGGTGCGGGCCACACGGTTGGCGATCTCGCTGCCGTGGTCCTTGCGGACAAGGTGCAGGCAGACATCGATGCCGGCAGCGGCACCGGCCGAGGTCAGCACGTCGCCTTCGTCGATGAACAGGACGTTCGGGTCGAGTTCCACCTGCGGGTACCACTCCCGGAAGAGGCCCGTGGCGTGCCAGTGCGTGGTGGCCCGGTGCCCGTCGAGCAGCCCCGCCGCGGCCAGCACGAAGGCGCCGGTGCAGGTGGACACGATCCGGGTGCCGGGGGCCACGTACGCGAGGACCTGCGCCAGGTCGACCGACGTTTGACGGCGGGGGTTGCCGGTGTGGAACGGTGGGATGATGACGGTGTCGGCGGTCCGCAACGCCTCCGGGCCATGCTCGACGGTGATGGAGTAGTCCGCGTTGGTGCGCACCGGGTGACCGTCGATGGTGCAGGTCACGACCTCGTAGCGGCCGTCCGCGGCGCCGAAGACGCGGTGGGGAATGCCCAGGTCGAACGGGTACACCCCGTGCGAGGCGAGGACAACGACGCGGTGCACCTTGATCACGGCAGTATCCCGTCGAAAATTGGCGATCACGCGATTGTAGTGGCCTGTGACGGCGGCCAAGCTGGGCCCATGACGGACACCGAGACCATGCGAGTCATCAGCCAGAACACCTACGGCGCCCCCGACGTGCTACAGGAGACCCTGATGCCCAAACCGGCGCCAGGGGTGAGCGAGATCCTGGTCGCCGTCCACGCGGCCGGGGTCAACCCGACCGACTGGGGGAACCGTGCCCGGTCCGCGACCATCGCCCGGATGCCGCTGGTGCTCGGCTGGGACGTCTCCGGCGTCGTCGAGGCCGTCGGCGTGGGCGTCACCCTGTTCAAGCCCGGCGACGAGGTCTTCGGCATGCTGCCCTACCCGGGCGGAGTCGGCTCGCACGCCGAGTACGTGACCGGGCCGGCCCGCGTCTTCACGCACAAGCCCGCCGGCATCGACCACGTCCAGGCCGGTGCGCTGCCGCTGGCCGCGCTGACCGCCTACCAGGCACTGGTCGACACCGCCGACGTCCGGGCCGGGCAGCGAGTCCTGATCCACGCGGCGGCCGGCGGCGTCGGTCACCTCGCCGTGCAGATCGCCAAGGCCCGCGGCGCGTACGTGATCGGCACCGCCAGCGCCGCCAAACACGACTTCCTGCGATCGCTCGGTGCCGACGAGGTCATCGACTACCACAGCGTGGACTTCACCGAGGCGCTCGGCGACATCGACGTGGTCCTCGATCCGGTCTCCGTTGACTCCGCCGCCCGTGCCCGGTCCGTGGCCGTGCTGCGCCCGGGCGGCACCCTCGTCTCGATCCTTCCGGTACCCGTCGACGCCGGCGAACTGGCGGCGATCGCCGAGCGGGGGATCCGCTACGAGTCGCTGCTGGTCGAGGCCGACCAGGCCGGCATGCAGGCCATCGCCGCCCTCGTCGAGACCGGCGCACTGCGCGCCCACATCGAGGCCACCTTCCCGCTCGCCGAGGCCGCGAAGGCGCACGCGCTCGGCGAGACCGGCCGCACCACCGGCAAGATCGTGCTGACCGTACGAGACAGCAAAGCGCAGATTGCCAGCCAACTGCTGCATGACGTGTTCGTCCTCGGCGACACGGCCATCGTCGATCGGGTCGTGTCGCCCGATTCCTACATCCAGCACAACCCCCTGGCGCCCGACGGAGCCGACGCCCTCAAGGGCTTCAGCGGCGCCATGCGACAGCAGTTCCCGCAGGCCGCCTTCGAACCCCGCCGGAGCATCACCGACGGCGATCTGGTGCTGCTGCACGCCCGCTACGTCATGGTGCCGGGCACCGAGGGTCTGGCCGTGTTCGACCTGTTCCGCTTCGAGGACGGCAAGATCGCCGAGCACTGGGACATCATTCAGGAAGTGCCCGCCACCACGGCCAGCGGCAACGACATGTTCGCCACGCTCAGCGAGCCGCGGACCGAGGCGGTCGGGCAGCGCTGGTTCACCGCCTACAACAAGCGACTCGTCACCGAATTCTTCGACCAGTTGCTGGTCCGCAAGGATCTGACCGCCATCGACACCTACCTGGGCACCGAGTATCACCAGCACAACCCGCTCCTCTCCGACGGCGCGGACGGCGCGAAAGCCGGCTTGGGCGGGTACTTCGAGCGGTCGCCGCAGCTGAGCGTGACACGGAAACGGGTCATTGCCGAGGGGGATCTGGTCGCCGTGCACAGTCACCAGGTCGACGCACCGGGCGAGCGTGGCCGGTCGGTCCTCGACCTCTTCCGGGTCAGGGGCGGAAAGATCGTCGAGCACTGGGACTCCGCGCAGGACGTGCCCGAGACCGCCGCCAACGACAACACGATGTTCTGACAGCCGCCGGGGTCGGGGTCGGGGCGAATCGTGTCCAGCCCCATAAGAGCGACCGGCATCAGGCCATCAGCGTGGCGATCCCCGAACCGTCGATCCCGTCGCTCTTGAACCGACGCCCAGCCGTCTCGATGATCCGCCGCCGCGTCTCGTGCTTGCGCTCTCGCCCGTATCGCGCCCCGCACCCTCCTTCACTCGTCCAGTCGGCCGCCGGCCGCCGCCTCCGGGCCCCCAGTGAGCGTGCGCCCATATTTTAACTTTCACTGACCCTCGCCGACTGGCTCACCTCACCCTATTGCCGTACGATCGTAATGCAAAAGGCTGTACGGCACACCAGCACTGTCGCATCACCGAATCAGCTGGGCACGACGAGCATGCCCAACACAGACAGGAGTGTCATCATGGGAATCAGTCCGCAGGCGCAGCAGTTCGCGCAGTTCCTGGACGACGTGCGCACCAAGTGGATGACGCCGGGCCTGGACCTGGGCGTCGTGCGCGACATCGCCGAGACACACCACCTGGCGGCTACCGAACCGGAAGGCGTCACCTACGCCGAGGTCGACGCCAACGGCGTCCCCGCCCTCTGGGCCATCCCCGCCGCGGCCGCCCCCGACAAGGCGCTGCTGCACTTCCACTTCGGCGGCTCAGTCACCGCCTCCATGCATTCGGACCGCAAGGCCGCCGGGCACATCGCGAAAGCCGCCGGGATCCGCTCGCTCGTCGTGGACTTCCGCCATGCCCCCGAACACCCCTACCCGGCACAGATCGACGACGTCGAGACCGCCTACCGATGGCTGCTCGAGCAGGGCTACGAGCCGCAGAACATCGGCAGCACCGGCCACTCCATCGGCGGCACCCTCGCCGTCATGCTGCCCCTGCGGCTGCTCGCCAAGGGCGAGCCCACCCCCGGCGTGATCGTCAGCATCTCGCCATTGGCCGACTTCACGCTCACCAACCCCAAGGTGGATGAGAACGAGGAACACGACAAGATGCTCAGCCGCAACATCCTCGAGCAGATGCGGGGAGCGTATGTGCAGGACCCGGACCTGGACTTCGCCGACCCGAAGCTCAGCATCATCAACGCCGACCTGACCGGCCTCCCGCCCACCGTCGTGCACTACGGCGCGTACGAGACCCTCGCCGGCGACGGCGCCGCGCTCGCCGAACGGCTCACCGAATTCAAGGTCACCTCCGAGGTCCACCCGCTGCCCGAGGGACAGCACTCCTTCATCCTCGGCGCCGGACGCGTGCCCGAGGTCGACCAGGCGATCGAGCAGATGGGCCAGTGGCTGCGCCGGCATCTCGGTGTCTGAGTACCACTTAGCTCGTCACCGTCCGGCGATCTTCCGGATTCCATGCCGAGCCGGCCGTATCCGGCGTCACGCTTCCCACCAACCGCAGGTGGATCGTGGCGCCGGGTACGGCCCCACCACCCGTACAGCGGCGTGATCGTCACATCAGCGCCCGACCGGCGCCCTCACTCACGGAGGAGATCTCGCGACTCAGCTCGGCGGCCTGATCGCCCTGGTCACCGGCGTGAACCGGGGCCTCGGCCGCGAATTCGTCCGGCAACTGCTCGACCGCACGGCTGCCGGGTCCGTGACGTCCAGCGCGACGGGCGTGAGCCGCGGGTCCGTGATGGAGGCGACATCGCGGACAGCCGCGTACACCTTGCGCTTCCAGAAAGCCCGGCCCGCTTCGACGGCGGCCTCGGAGCGGCCGAAGAACAGGAAGAGGAAGTCCTCCAGGCCGGGGACCGGGTTCAGCGCCACCTCGGGCACCTTGGGGTCCATCGTCGGGTCCCCGCCGCGCAGGCCGGTGCCGATCAGGAGGAGCTTGCGCACCAGCTGGGGGTGGCGCAGCGCGACCTCCTCCGCCTGCCAGCCGCCGATCGAGAAGCCGAGCAGATCGACCTGCTCCAGCCCCAGCGCCCGGATGACCGCGGCAATGTCGTCGGCCATGTCCTCCATCCGGTTGCGCGGCGTGCCGGATGACGAGGCGATGCCGCCCCCACGGAAGTGCTGGACGAGGAAGATCGGGACGCCGGAGGGCTTGCCCCAGCGTCGGTAGGCGAACCGGTCGCCGTCGACCTCGACGTACGACAAGGGAGATTGCCCGCCGATCGTAATATTACGTATGTAAGACCATGGATTAGGCTTGGGTACGAGGCAACGGCCTCACCGAACCACTGGAGGTAGCTCGTGGCGCGCTACGCCAAGGAGCACAAGCAGGCGACCCGGCAACGGATTATCGAGAACGCCGGCCAGCGGTTCAAGCGGGACGGCATAGGCGGCTCGAGCATCTCCACGCTGATGGCGGACGCCGGGCTCACCAACGGAGCCTTCTACGCCCACTTCGCGTCCAAGGACGACCTCGTCGCGCATGTCGTGGCCGACCAACTGCGCACGCAGGTCGCCACGTACGACATCCTGCGGCCCGGGCGCCCGGGAATCGAGGACTTCATTCGCGGATATCTGTCATCCGAGCACCGCGATCATCCCGGCACCGGATGCCCCTCCGCCGCCCTGCTCGACGAGCTGGGCCGCTGCGGAGACGAGACCAAGCAGGCTTACACCGACGGCGCGCGGGACCTCCTGGGCGAGCTCGCCGCCCACCTGGCGCCCGAGGATCCGCCATCCGCTCGCGGCAAGGCCCTTGGGCTCTACGCCATACTGGTGGGAACACTGCGACTCTCCCGCGCTCTCTCCGACCGGAAGTTCGCAGATGACGTCCTCGAGCAGGGAATCGAGAACGCCCTCGCCTTCATGGGCTGAGGAGAACGGCCCACGGCATCGCCACCCGCCTGGCGCCCGAGGATCCGCTCGCGGTCCGCACCAAGACGCTCACAGGATGTGCAGGAGATCGTCGTCTCCGCCATGGAAGAGGTCAGGTAGGCGAGGTTGCCAGGGGAAAGGGCGCGCACAAGTGCCGGGCACAGCTCGGGGGGCGCCCTCCGCTATGCCGTTGAATGCCGTACCGATCCCTGATGCACACCGACTCGGTGGCACGCGACCGGTGATCAGGGCCCGACGCAAACGCGGCGGGCCCTTCGGTGCCCCGCGCCCCCTCCCGGCGTCCGAGGAGGGCGACGGTGCGATAGGCCGACCTGCCAGGAAGACCCGCGGTGGGCCAGGGGGGTGGGTGCTCCTCAGGGAAGCTGCGGGTAGAGCACCGAGACGCCCCCGGCAAGTGCTGCCTGCGCCTGCCGGGCCGCGTTGTCGGCGAGGATCTCGTAGGCACCGGCGGCGATGCCGTCCACGGCGATGCGCGCGATGTCGGCCGGGTCGGACTTGGCCGCGTCGACGGTACGGACCATGTCGGTGTCCATGTAGCCCACGTGCAGGCCGGCCACCCGGATGCCCTGGTCGGCGAGCTGCACGCGCAGGCTGTTGGTGAGCGACCACTCCGCGGACTTGGCGGCGCAGTAGGCGCCGAGCTCCGGGAAGCTGACCCAGGACAGGCCGGACAGGACGTTCAGCATGGCTCCGCCGCCGTTGGCCGCGATCTGGGGTGCGAAGGCGCGGGCCACCGTCAGGGTGCCGAGGAAGTGGGTGTTCATCTCCAGGCGGATGTCGTCGAGGTCGGCGGTCAGCAGGTCGGCGCCGGTGGAGGACCCCGCGTTGTTGACCAGGACGGTCACGTCGCCGGTGGCTTTGGCGGCGGCCGCGACGGAGGCGGGGTCGGTGATGTCGAGTGCGATCGGCTTGGCGCCGGGCAGGTCGACCCGGTCGGGATTGCGGGCGCCCGCATAGACGGTGGCGCCGCGGCTGAGCAGTTCGGCGGCGAGGGCCCGGCCGAAGCCCCGATTCGCTCCGGTGACAAGGGCAGTGCTGGCGGAGAGGTCCATGAAGGTTCCCGGTGAAGTGGAGAGAGGAGATGACCAGAGCGCTGACGGCATGGCATGACGCGACCCAGATCCATTAGATTACGATCGTAAGAATAAGCAGGCCGAGTCAGTGATCGCAACCGATCAGCCCAGTGAAGGATGCCGAGCCGGGCCTCTTGCCGGAGCACCGTCAAGGAGCGAATCGATGCGGGCAAGGCCAAGTACTTCGGCCTGAGCGAGACCGGCCCGCAGACCATCCGCAGGGCGCAGGCGGTGCAGCCGGTCTCCGTCCTGCAGGCCGAGTACTCCCTGTTCGAGCAGGACGTTGAGCAGCTCTTCCCGGGCCTCGACTAACTGGGCGTCGGCTTCGTCGCCTACTCACCTCTCGGCCGCGGCTTCAGCACCGCCAAACCCGCCGGCGAATGCGACGTCACCGACATGCGCAACGTCGACCCCCGCCCGGCGCATCACTGCGGGGAGCTGCGCGACCGTGAGGGTCGCCATGGCGCGGTCCACCTCCTCCTCGGTGACCAGTAAGACCAAGGACAGGTCGGCAAGGGTCGAGCGGCGGGCCTTCGAGGAAGCGGCGAACGGCCGGACGGCTGCGGAGCGGGCTTGTGGCTCCATGGGTTCGGGCGGGTGGCGCGGTAACGCTCATCAGGCCCTCGTTTCACCTTCGGGTGGCGCAATGGGCCCGTCGGCAGGCACGGGGAGATATGCGGATTGGCGTCTGCCGACGGGGGTCTGGGCAGGCGCGCGGCTCTTCGTCTGCCCCAGGCGCTTGAGGTCCGCGAGCTTGGCTGCGGCATCCTCCGCAGCGTCGGTGCCGACCTGACGGGCGGCTGGGGGGAGCCCTTCGTCCTTGGCGACGCCGATCCCAGCGCCTACCGCACCGATGAGGTCGAACAACTCGTCGTCGTCCAGGTCCTGTGGTTTCTGTTCCTCGGTCGCCAAGGCACCTCTCTTCTTCTCGTGGTCGGGGCGGCCCCGCCCCTGCCGCGACCTGTCCTTCTGTGGTCTTGGAGGAGCCTCCGGTTCGAACGGCAGGGCGGGGGGCGAGGGGCGCGCCCATGGCTCGGCTGTCCAGCTACGCGACCTGGGCGGGCGGTCTGTCGAGTGGCGCGCTGGTGGGCCACTGGGTGATGGGGCGAGGCGGTGCGGGATCGGGCCTCCGGGGGCGCGATCGGCGGACGGCTCGCTCACTCCTCGTGTAGTGGAGCTGTTCAAGCCTGAAGACGCACCACTGGCAGGCTTGGAGGGGGAAGGTCTCGCCTGCCACGGTGATATCGCCGATCTCCGTCACGGGCAGTCCGGTCCGCTCGCACCTGAAGCAGCTCCCGCCTTGCCAGTCGAACCGGCTCCACAGCTCTTCGGGCTACAGTCCCATTCCGGCTCCTCCTCCGCGAGGTGGGGCAGGGGCGTTCCGCCGACTAGGGGCACGAAGCGCACCGGACGGGCATGCCAGATGAACGTGTAGCGTCCGGCCGAGAGGGGCAGCGTGAACTCCTCGCCGTTCTTCAGGGCTTCGGCAGGCTCGCGCCATCCGTCGGAGAGCCAGTCCCAGACGTAGCCAACCACCGACGCGTCGATGGCCGAGGCGATGACACGCATCTGGATGCGAGCCCAGCGGATCGCGCGGTCCGGCGTGGACATGGCCGCGAGCGCGAGCTGCTGACCGTCCTCCTGGCGCCACTCGCACCAGAACCCCGACTTGGGCACCACCGGTTCCGGTACGGCGAGAGCGCACCACGTGAGTGTGCCGTCCTCACTGGTCCCCCAGTCCTCGGCGAGCGCCTCGACGATCAGCATGCCGCGACCGCTCTCCTCGTCGGCCGCCGGTCTCTTCACCCGCGGCCGGCTCGGAGTTCCGTCAGCCACCTCGATGCGGACCTCGCCCCGCCAGTACGAGACGGAGAAGCTGACGTCCTCCGCCTCGCCGTACCGGACGGCGTTGGTGACCAACTCGCTGATGAGCAGGCTGGCTGTGTCGATGCAGGAGCCGATCCCCCACAGCCGGAGATGAGCGGCACTGATCCGGCGCAGTTGCCCTACTCGCTGCGGTGCGCGCGTGCAGGAGACGACGAAGCGAACTGGCTGGTCCATGTCTCTCCCCGGACCGTGTACCTGCGGAACCCTTCCCTGCGGCGGAACAGCACTGGCTAAGCCGCCGGAAGCGCTCCGTAATCTGCCGCGTGTCGCCTCGAGAGCGGTTGCACTCCGCAAGGCAAGAGCCATCGCTGTCCTCCGCACGTCACGGGCAGGAAGGTTGCTTCCGGCGCGCTGCACCTCAGGCGCGTCCGCCGGCTTCCCTTGGTTGCTCAGGTTTGGAGACGACCGTAGGACGGCTGTCTCTCAACCTCCAAGGAGATTGCGCGAGTTTGCAGCATGTCGATTGACGGGGCAGAGAACCTCGCGGACCATCGTCGTGTCGCGCAAACCGGCGCAAGGCAGCGGACGGGAGAGCAGCCGTGAAGCTACGGTTCCTTGGTAAGAACTCCACCCCCGGAGACAGCCCCACCCTGTACGCCAGTGACCAGGACAGCTACGTCATCCAAGGCTGGAAGGTGTTCGCGAACGACTTGCTCATGCAGCTCGACGTGCCTGAAGGTCAGACAGTGATCGAGGTTCCGGCGGAGCTGTTCGAGCACCTGACGATGGACGGACACGCGGCCGGCGAGATCAAGAGCTTCACCGCCCCGATCATGCTCGTCACGGAACAGGACACGTGCATCCTGCAAGGCCCGGAGATGACCGATCCCGAGGCGTTGAGTCAGATGCGGATGCCCGACTATGAGACCTGCATCGAGGTCCCCAAGTCCTCGATCACGGCCCTACTGGAGGAGAACAGTGGACCTGATCACCCCAGCCCAGCGTGACGAGCTGTTCAGCAGCTTCGAACGCGATGCCTTCCACCTGGAGCTGAGGGACGACTACGGGTCTCCCATCGAGGACACGCCCTACGCACGGTGGCAGAGGGGTGAGCCCGACGACTACGCGTGGCTCGACCCCTGGATGAGGCTCATGAAGCGCGTCACGAGCGAAGGGAAGACCGTCAGGCGCGTCCGAGTCATCACCGAGCCGCAATCTCAGTACGTCGGCTGGGAGCACTCGTTGACCCACCTCAACCAGGAGGCCGGCGAAGACATCCGATGGCTTCCGCGGCACCAGCTACCCGAAGGCATCGACTTCCCCGTCGGCGGCTACGACTGGTGGCTGTACGACGACCGTCTCCTCGCCGTCGGCCACTTCGACCCCGAGGGGCGAGTGCTGGGGTCGGAAATCGTCGAAGACCCCGACACCGTGGCCGAGTGCGTCCGCGTGCGTGACCTGCTCTGGTCCGCCGCCATCCCCCACGCCGAGTACAAGCCCTGACCCATCAGTGAATAACCAAGCTCAAGAAGCACGAGAGGCACTGGGTGCCCGGCTGCGCGGATTCCGGAAGGACGCCGGATTCGCGAGCGGCCGGGCATTCGCCGTGGCCACGGGTTGGGCCGAGTCCAAAGTCTCTCGGCTGGAGAACGGCAAGCAGAACCCCAGCGAAGACGACATCCATGTCTGGTGCACCAAGACCAACAGACAAGAGCACCTTGATGACTTGATAGCCACAGTGCGCCACATCGACGAGCTGTGGCTTGAGTGGCGCCGGCAGCTGCAGACAGGGGCGGAACGACGGCAGCGCAAGGCTCTGCCGGTCTACGCCAAGACCAAGGTCTTCCGCATCTGGCACCCGACGCTCGTGTGGGGAACGCTCCAGACGGCGGACTACGCGGCCGAGACGTTCAGACAAGTCGTCGACTACTACGAGATCCCCGACGACGCGGAAGCCGCCACCGCCAAGCGACTCGAACGGCAGCAGTACCTGTATCGGGGCAACCGGATCTTCAACGTGGTCCTCGGCGAACAGGCCCTCTACACCAACTTCGGTGGCCCGGAGGTGATGAAGGGGCAGCTCGACCGCCTGCTTGCGGTCATGGGCCTTTCCCGGCTGAGCCTGGGCATCATCCCCCGCTCCGCACCCATCGGCATCTGGCCCGGCAACTCCTTCTCTATGTTCGACGACAAGCTCGTCCTCGTAGAGACCTACTCGGCGGAGTTCTCCGTCACCCAGCCCCGAGAAATCGAGCTGTACACCAAGGCGTTCGCCCTCTTGCAGCAGTCAGCGGTCTACGGAAGCGCCGTCCGAGACCTCATCCTCACAGCAATCCACCACTTCGATCAGATGCCGAGCGACTAGGAGACCAAGATGCAGCCTGTGGCCCCGAACTGGCGTACCAGCTCCTACACAGGGACGGAGAACTGCGTTGAAGTGGCCGACAACGACCCGCAGCACGTGATGGTTCGGGACACGAAGGCCCGCAACGGGGGAATCCTGGCCGTCCAGCGAACCGCCTGGGCGGCATTCGTGAAGTACGCCCAGGGAGAGCGCTGCAGGTGTTCGGCCGGCCCTTTGAGGCGAGCAGCCACGTAAGCCTTCGAACCGCCCGGCACGCCCGTAGCCGTTCCGCGCGAAGCCGAAGCTGCGTAGCGGGGACAAACCGTAGGACCTGGTGGCCTCGCCGCGAACGGCGAGGCCATCGGTCTTGTTCGGCCATGCCGGATGGGCACCCTGCGCTGGGTGTCTACCGGCGCTGTCGGCGCTGCTGTTCGGCAGGTGTCGACGCCGCCGTTGCGGGCTGGGCGTTACCCCTCCGGTGAGTGGGGATCGAGCCTGCCATGGTCGACTGCAGGCGGGCAGCTTCGGCACGGCGGTTTGGCGCCGGGTTTCGGCCGGTGTGCTGAATGCGAGTGATGAGGACACGGGCGGGTTGGCGGGCGGTGGTCAGCTCGCGCTGGGCGGCGGCTTCCTTGAGGAGTTGGTGGGGTTGATGGCCGCGGGCTTCGGCGTCGGCGAGGACGGTGGCGAGCGCGGGCCAGGCGGGGTCGGCGAGGATTCGCTCGGCGTGGTCGGGGAGGGCCGCTCGTACGTCGCTGGCCAGAACGAGGCGGGCTTGATCCCTGGGCGGTCGGGCTGTGAGGTTGGCGAGTGTCGGCGCGAGGGCGCGGTCGGCGGCTGTGTGGAGGTGCTGGACGGCTTGGCGGGCGGCGTCGGCCTGGTGGGCGTGGTTCTTCGCTTCGTGCCAGCGACCAGCGACGATGGCGGCCCAGACGAGAGCTGCGACCAGGGCGGCCAGTGCGCTGCCGTCGGGTCCGGTGGCGGTGTGGACGATGTCGCGGGCCGCGCTGCGCAGCGCGTGGGCGGCGCGGTCTTCGGCCCGGATCTGGGAGCGCTGGGCTCGGGCGAATGCCTTGGCGGCGGCCTGGAGTTCGGCACGCAGGTTGGCGGGTGCCTTCTGTGCGGTGGCTTCCAATAGTTCGCCGAGGGCGGTGATGTGGGCCTGGGCGTGAGTGTCGTCGGCGAGGTCGCTGTGGAGGGTGTCGAGGGCGTCGGCGGCTTGGTGCCAGGGGGTGCTGGGGTGGTTGCGGCGGGCGGTGGGGTGCTCTTCGGGCCGGCTGGATTCGAGGCGGGCTGTGATCTTGGGCAGGGAAAGGTCGGGGGAGATCTTGCTTCCGGGGTGGTAGATCTGCTCGCCGGCCTCGTTGACGTCGCCGGGGCGTCCAGCGGCGTAGCCGAGGAGGTCGCCTGACGGGCCGCGCCGGACCTGGACCTCGACGCCGCTGGCTTCGAGGTAGGCGATGAATTCCTCGGCGTTGGTCACGTGGGGGATGGCGGCGCGGATACGGTCCTGGAGCCATGCAGGGCTGGGCTGTTCCCAGCCGAGGCGTTCGGCCTTGTGCATCTCGGCCTGGGTGGGGCGGCGGGTGCCGGTGCGGTCGCCCTTCTTCAGCTGCCGGAGTCCGTAGTCCTTTTCGATCTCGCGGCAAGTGTCGCCGACGCGGATGCCGCTGTCGTGGAGTTTGGGGCGGCGGCCGTCTTCGCGGACGGTGGTGGCGAGGATGTGGATGTGGTCGTCGGCGTGGCGTACGGCGATCCAGCGGCAGGCCAGGTCGTCACCGGCGGGGGCGATGCCGGCGGCCTGGACGATGCGCTGGGCGATCTCGCCCCACTCGGTGTCGGAGAGGTAGCGGTCCTCGGGTGCGGCGCGGACGGGGCAGTGCCAGACGTGGTCGGTGACCTTGAGTCCGAACTCGCTGTTGCGCAGCCGTACGGGCTGGTCGAGGTAGCGGGCGAGTTCGGTGAGGGTGGCGTTCTCGTCGCGGCCGGGGTCGGGCATGCCGAGCATGGCGAATCCGGCGACGATGTGCGGGTCGAGGTGCTCGTCGTGGTCGCCGGGGCCGTAGAGGTAGGCGAGTAGGCCGCGGGTGTTGGATCCGGCCGGTTTGATGGCGGCGATCACGCGGCTGCCTCCGTGTCCGGGTCGGTGGGCTGGCGCAGGGCCTCGGCGATCAGCTCCAGGAGTTGGCGGAGTTCGGTCAGATGCTGGCGGATGTCGGTTGGGGTGTGGTCGCTGTTGAGGGCGCGGGCGATCTGGTTGACGTTGACGCCGATCCGGTTGAGCTGGCGCAGGACCTGGGCGCGGAAGTGGTGGGTGCGGCGGCGGTCCTCGGACAGGGGCAGGTTGGCGGTGAACCGGCCGGTGATGAAGGCGACGACGACGTCGGCGGCGAAGCCGCCCTCGCCCTTGTAGCCGTGCTCGGCAGTGGCCTCCTGGAGGAGGGCGAGCTGATCGGTCGTGAAGCGCAGGGGGCCGACACGCTCCTTGCGTTTGTCTCCGGTGAAGCGGCGGATCGTGGGCTGGACGCTCTTCACGACGGGCTCACCGCCGACGCTCTCGGCGGTGTCGGTGGCACGTACGGGGCGCAGGATCTCGCACTGGACGGTGTGGAGCGTGTCCTCGTCGGGGCCGCCCTCGGCCCCGACGTCCTGGCCTGGCGCCCCCTGGCGCCGGGCCTCCTCCGCCACCCCCGGGGCGGAGACCCCCGAAGACCGGCCGTGAGTCGGACTCGGGGTACTACTGGCTCCGCCAGGGGCAGCCCGTCCGAACGCCTGCCGCAAACGCCCCATCAGCGTAGGGGATTTCGTCAGCGGCAGCGGCTCGTCGGGAGTGTGGTCGGAGCGGTGCGGGTCGTGCGTCACGGGCAGTTCTCCGAAAGGGGCGGGAATGGCTGGCGGAGTGATGGCGGCCGACGCGTCATCCACAGGTGTGGATGAGCGGGCGGCGAGTGTGGCGTGCTGGGCTGGCCGGGGTGACCGGAAGGGTTCCGGTCACCCCGTAGGGATTCCGGTCAGCTGCCGTCGAGACCGGTCCCAGCAGCGGCTTCGATTTCGGGTCGGAGGATCTTCATCACCTCGGTCTGCCGCTCACTGCCGATCGTCAAGTCCCTGTCCTTGATGGCCTTCCGGAGCAGGTCTCGGCTGAGCGTGCCGTGCTCAGCAAGGGCGGTCCGGCCGATCTCCACGAGTTCCTCGACCGTGGCTTTCGGTGGACGGCCGCCGCGCGGCCTGCTCTCCGCAACCCCGGGAGGGGGTTCCGGCAGCTGGACGGATACGGCAGCCGGAACCTCAGCGGGCTGGACTGGCTCGGCGGGCTTCGCGGACGCGGTGACTCGTGGTTCCGGCGCCTGGACGGAAGCGGTGTCCGGATGGGCTGCGGGTTGGTCCATGAGTTGGTGGATCTGCCGCATCAGGACACCGAAGGCCAGCAGTGCGGCGGTCGGGGGAACGGCGGCGACCACATAGTCGAGCCGTGGCACGGTGCCAGCACTGCCTGTGCCGTTGACCCCGGCTACGTTGAGCGCGATGGAACCGACCGATCCGGCGGCGGTAAGGCCGATGGCCCACCAGTCGGTCACCTGGCGCAGGCCCGCGCGGAGCATGAGCAGTTCGCCCGCGATGATGAAGGCGTCCAGGGTGGCGGGCCAGGCCCACTGGCGGACCGGGGAGCTACGGAGCCCGTGCTGTCCGGCGACCTCGGCGAGGTGGGCGTACGAGAGCCAGAACCCGCCTGCGGTGAGGGTCACGATGACAACGCCTGCTGCGATGAGGGCGTATCGCTCGGCATCCTCCTTGGTCATCATCGGTTGTCCTTCATCGGGCCGGTGGTCCCGGGGGGTGAGTGTGGAGAGGTGGGTCAAGCGGGGTTCTCCTGGGGCTGGGCGGGGTGATCCGTCTTTGCCGTCTTGGCCGTTGCAAGCGCAGGTCAGGGCCGGTACGGCAGAGCCTCGATCTGCCGTACCGGAGGCGTTGACGGTGTCTTCCGCGGTGTGGCGACCGGTCGGGACGGCGCAGTTGCGTCGTGCCGTCCCAGCCGTCAGGGTCTTGACCTGCGTTGATACGGCGGGGACGCGCGGGACGGCACAAGACGGATCCGGGCAGCGTCCTGGCGGAGGCAGCGCGGTCATCATGATCGCGTTTCCGTCTTGGCCCCGGTTTCCGTCCCGGCCGCATGCCGTGTGACCTGCGAGATCACGGCAGGGACGGCAGGGACGGGTACCGGGGGATGCGGGGCTCAGCCCGAGGCAGGGGCGGTGGGCTCGGCGTTCACTGAGTGAACGGTGGGGCAGTAGCGCCGCCATGCGTCGAGGAACTTGTGGCGCATGTAGCCCTTGCGCTGGGTTCCGTCGGCGAGGCGGACGTTGCCGGGCTTGATGTCGTACCGGCGCAGCATCGCCGCCAGTTCGCGGGAGCTCAGCCCGTGGCGCCCCCATTCCGCCCACGGGCTCTCGGCGTTCTGCCGCAGGTGGTGCAGCAGCTCGTCCGTGGAGAGGCTGTCGGCCTCGCGCTGGGCGACGAAGACCCTGCGGATGTCGGCGAGGATCCGGGCCTCGCCGGGCTGGTCCTCCTCGGCCTCGATCTCCGCAGCCACCATCCGGGCACACGCGTCGCGGGCACGGCGGGGCCAGGACCCGGCAGCAAGGTCGGCGACGATCACCAGGGGCTCCCAGGTGTCTGCGGCGCGGTCCTCCACCGGCATCGTCGGTTCCAGATCCGCCGCCTCGTCCAGCAGCGGCCTGGCCCAGCCGGCGATACGGTCCCGCAGATCGTGAAGGGCCGGGATGTCGCGGCGGGAGCGGAAGGGCTTGACGCTCTCGCCCTCCGCCCGGCGGCGCATGCGGATGACGACCGACCGGTCCATGATCGTGTCGGGCAGGTCACCGATCCCCGCGAGGGCCGCCATGGCGAAGGTGGCGAACCGGTGCGGGGTGTGGTCGTTGCCGACGACGCGGGTCACGTAGCGGTTGCGCTGGTGGCCGGCGTTGAGCAGGCCGCGCATCTCCTCGTTCTTCTCCGCCTGCTTCGGCGTGCCGAAGATGGTGTCCGCCTCGTCCACCAGGAGCGTGGGCGGCTCGTCGGTGATGGAGCGGAAGATTGCCGCCGGCGTGGTGTTGATGGTGAGCATCGGCTCATGGACCGTCTCTGTGAGCACGTCCAGGAGCCGTGACTTGCCGCACCGCTTCGCCGGTCCGACCACTGCCAGGCGCGGGGCGTGCTGCCATGCGGGCTGCAGGTGCGTCGCAGCCACCCACAGTGTGACCGCGTCCAGCGCCTGCTGGGAGGGCAGGATCACGAACTGGGCTATCTGGGCACGCAGTTCGTTCAGCAGCTCGGAGCCGTACGTCGGCTCTGGATCCGGCACCGCTTCTTCAGCGGGCTGATCCACCGGAACCGTATCCGGTGCCCGTTCATCGGCCGCCGGGGCGGCTTCGGACGCGTGGCCGGCCCGGCCGGGCACCGCCACCGTCGGCCATGCCGCTTTGCCGGGTGCGGAATGCGGCTCGGGTGTCGTAGGTTGCACAGGGCAGCTCCTTATCCGGTGACGTCGGGCATGCAGGCCCGACTCACGCAGGTCGTTCGTTGGAATGCGGGCAGTGGAGTGTGCGGAGCCTCCGGCGTTGGCGCGCCGGGGGCTTTCTCGCTTCCTTGGCCGGGCGAGGGAACACGGACAGTACGTCCACGCCTGGCCACAGTCCAGCGTTTCTGTGTCAGCTCAGCGCAGAAGCGTCTGCTATGGGCAGGGCTGCTCACGCGGCCAAGCCGAGCAGGTTCAACAGGTCGGCGGTCACGACGCGGTACGCCTTGCCCAGGCGCAGGACCTTGCACGGGTATTGGCCGCGCTTGGCCAGCTCGTAGCCCTTGCTCCGCCCCAGCCCGAGCGCCCGGTTGCCAGTGTCCAGGTCAATGGCGGCGGGCAGGGCCAATAGCTCCGCCCGCGTCATGCCCTTGGGCTGCTCGGTGGCCTCGTTTTCGCGCATCCAGCGCTCCGTTCATGAGTGAGCCCTCGGCGAACGCGGCATCACGTCCGGCTCCAGGCGATCACTAACCATCATCGGGAAGCTAATGTGTCTACATGACACAACGCCGTTTTGATCCTAGAGATAGAGATGACGAGGACGACGTCCCGGAGTGGGTGGATCAGGTGATGGCCACGGTGGCCGCCGAGGTCCGCAGACGCAGGAAGGAGCTACGCATGAGCGCCCAGGACCTGGCCGACCGCTGCGAGGAGATCGGCCATCCGATCCCGCGCAACGTGATCGCCAACATGGAATCCGGCCGCCGCGCCAGCCTGCCCCTAGTCGACGTCCTCGTCCTGGCCGAAGCCCTGCGGACCTACCCGATCTGCCTGCTCTACCCCGTCGGCTACGTCGACCGAGCCCAACGCCTGCCCCTACAGCACTCCGAACCGACGTGGGATGCCATGCGCTGGTTCACCGGCGACAGCGAGGACTTCGGCAAAGAAGACGACATGCTCCGCTCCTTCCGCGCCCACATTCACTACCAGCGCGCCGCCCTGGCCGCCCTGAAGGGCGAGAAGCACGAGCGCTGGAAGGCCGAGACGGCACCCAACCAGGCCGAGCGCGAGGAAGCCGTACGTGCCCAAGCCGACTACGCCGAAAGGGCGTTGGAAGCCAAGTACCGCCTCCGCAGCGCCCGCGCCTTCATCAGCGAAGACGGCGGCACACCGCCGTACCTGCCACCAGAACTCGCCGACGTCGACCCACCCGACGGCGACACCACAGAGGAGAACGATCTTTGAAGGGTTCCACCCACCGCCGCTGCTACTGCCGAGACCCCCACACCGGCAAGCCGCTCGGTAAGCAGTGCCCGAAGCTCTCCAGCCGCAAGCACGGCTCGTACTCCATACGCCAGGAGCTCCCGCCCCGCGCCGACGGCACCCGCCGCTCCTTCAGCCGCGCCGGCTACGACTCCCTGAAGGCGGCCCAGGCCGATCTCGATCACATACGCGCACTGCTCGGCCTCGCCGACACCGACGACCCCGAGGGCATGGCACTGATCGCCGCCATGCTGGAGGAGGTCGGCGACGAGAAGTCGCCGCTGCCCGATGTCGAGGAGACCCGGCGGCGCCTGAAGTCCGGTCAGGACCTGATCGGCCGTCTGACCGTCAGCGAGTGGCTCGACCGGTGGCTCGACGGCAAGCGCATCCGCAAGTCGGGGCTCACCCGCTACGAAACCGATATCCGGTTCCATTTGAAGCCCCGGATCGGCCACCACCGTCTCGACCGCCTGCGCGTGAGCCATCTCAGCGAGATGTTCACGGCCATAGCCGACGGTAATGCCGAGATCCTGGAGCAGAACGCCCAGCGCCGGGCCGCGGTGGAGGAGTTGGCCACCGTGCCGTGGAAGGGCGCGGGCAACCGCGCCCGCCGCAAGGTGATGAGGACGGCGATCGACGCCATGCCGCCGTTCCGGCGTGTGACCGGTCCGGCGACACGGCTGCGCATCAAGGCGACGCTGCGGTCTGCGTTGAACGACGCGATAGGCCAGCAGATCCTCACCTTCAACCCGGCGGCGCACGTCGAGCTCGATCCGGTGCGCAAGCCGAAGGCCCTGGTGTGGACGGACGCGCGGGTCGCCAGGTGGGAGCAGACGGGTGAGAAGCCCTCCCCCGTCATGGTCTGGACGCCCGAACAGACAGGCGCGTTCCTCGACTTCCTCGCGGAAGACCGGCTGTACGCAATGTGGCACCTGATCGCCTTCCGCGGCCTGCGGCGGGGCGAGGCATGCGCGCAGCCCTGGTCGGAGACCAACCTCGATGACCACTCCCTGACCGTCTCCGCCCAGCTCGTCCAGGACGGGTGGGAGGTCGAGACCTCCGAGCCCAAGACGGACAGTGGCTTCCGCGTGGTCGCCCTCGACGACGACACCGTCAACGTCCTGAAGCGGCACCGCGAACAGCAGGACGCGGACCGCGAGGAGTGGGAATCAGCCTGGGTCGAGACCGGCATGGTCTTCACCCAGGAAGACGGCTCCTGGCTCCATCCCGGGAAAGTGACCGACCTCTTCGAGCGCCTCGTCGCCGCCTCCGGCCTCCCGCCGATCCGGCTGCACGACCTCCGGCACGGCGCGGCCACGCTCATGCTCGCCGCCGGCATCGACGTGAAGATCGTGTCGGACACGCTCGGGCACAGCGACACCCGTATCACGCGGGACATTTACCAGAGCGTCCTGCCGCAGGTCGGCAAGAACGCGGCCGAAGCCACCGCCAAGCTGGTCCCGCTTCAGCGGAAGACCGAGGCGGAGGAGGCCCGTAAGGCCGCCAAGAAGGCGGCGGCCAAGGCGAAAGCCGAGGCCAGGGCCAAGAAGAAGGCCAAGCGGAAGAAGCCCAAGAAGTAGGCCACCGGACCGCACCGCTCACGCATCGCTCACGCAAGCCATCTCGCGGCACCCCGTCCGCGTGACGCGTCATGCCCGGAGCAACACAAAAGGCCAGGTCACGGGCTATGTGACCTGGCCTTTGCCGGAGCCGCCTTCGGGATTCGAACCCGAGACCTACGCATTACGAGTGCGTTGCTCTGGCCATCTGAGCTAAGGCGGCGCGCTGTCAGCACTATGGTGCGATCAGCAACGTCGGTAAGTCTACACAGTTTCCCGGGGTGCTCCGCACACGCCCTGAGGAGCCCGGAGGCGGGGACCGTCGCAGGGGCTATGAGCAGCGCTTTCCCTTGGTGGGAGGGGTGCCGCGGAGGAGGTAGCGGTCGATCGTGGAGTCGATGCAGTCGCTGCCTCGGCCGTAGGCGGTGTGGCCGTCGCCGACGTAGGTGAGGAGGGTGGCGGAGGAGAGCTGGGCGGCGAGGGACTGGGCCCAGGGGTAGGGGGTCGCCGGGTCGCGGGTGGTGCCGACCACGACGATCGGGGCCGCGCCCTTCGCCTCGATGCGGTGGGGTTCACCGGTGGGCTTGACCGGCCAGTAGGCGCAGTTCAGGGAGGCCCAGGCGAGGCCTTCACCGAAGACGGGGGACGCCTTTTCGAAGGCGGGGAGGGCGGCCTCGACCTGGTCGGGGGTGGAGAAGGCCGCCGGGAGGTCGAGGCAGTTCACGGCCGAGTTGGCGAACATCAGGTTCGCGTACCGGCCGTCGGCGTCGCGCTCGTAGTAGCTGTCGGAGAGGGCAAGCAGGCCCGCCGCGTCCCCCTGCTTCATCGCCGAGGTGAGGGCCTCGCGCAACTGAGGCCAGGCCGCCTCGTCGTACATCGCCGCGATCACGCCCGTCGTCGCGAGGGATTCGCCGACCTTGCGGCCGTCCGCGTCGCCCGCCGGGAGGGGAGCCGCGTCGAGCCGGGTGAAGAACGCGCTGAGGTTCTTGCCGACCTGGTCCGGGCTCGTGCCCGCGCCGCCGAGCGGGCAGTCGCTCTGGCGCACGCAGTCCTTCGCGAAGGACCGGAAGGCGGTCTCGAAGCCCGCCGTCTGATCCTCGTTCAGCTTCCGGGCGGTGAGCGAGGGGTCCATCGCGCCGTCGAGGACGAGCCGGCCCACCCGGTCGGGATAGAGCCCCGCGTACGTCGCCCCGAGGAACGTCCCGTACGACGCCCCGACATAGGTCAGCTTCTTGTCGCCCAGCACCGCGCGCAGGATGTCCATGTCGCGGGCCGCCTCGACCGTGGAGACATGCCGCAGCAGATCGGCCGACCGCCGTCCGCAGCCCTCGGCGAACTTCTTGTAGGCGTCGACCAGTTCGCCTTTCTCCTTCTTGTCGTCGGGAGTGAAGTCCGTCTGCGTGTACGCGTCCATCTCGCGGCCGGTCAGGCACTCGACCGGCTCGCTGCGGGCCACGCCGCGGGGATCGACGGCGACCATGTCGTAGCGGGCGCGGACCTCCGCCGGGTAGCCGATGCCGGCGTACCCCTGCAGGTAGCCGACCGCCGAGCCGCCCGGGCCTCCCGGGTTCACCAGCAGCGAGCCGAGCCGCTTGCCCGGGCCTGTGGCCTTCTTCCGCGCGACGGCCAGCCGGATGTCGCCCGAGGTCGGCTCGGCGTAGTCCAGCGGCGCCTTCATCGTGGCGCACTCGAAGCCGGGGACACCGCAGGTGCGCCAGGTCAGCTTCTGCCCGTAGTAAGGGGACAGCGTCGACGGCGTGGCCCGGGGCAGCGCGCCCAGCGCCGTGTCCGGAGTCGACCTGGCCGTACTCGAACTGCCCGAGGAGCAGGCCGAGACGAGCAGTGCCGCCACGGCGAGCAGCGTGCCGCCGGCGCGGAGGGTGCGGCTCGTGACGGCGGAACGGACGGATCCGGCTGAAGACCTGACAGAACGCCTGGTGTACATCTCGCGAGCGTAACCCTGCGCGATGAATTGCTCACCATCGGTGGCGGATGATCCTCTTACGAGTGACCCGGTCAACCGGCCGGACACTCCGAGCCACCGAGAGAGTGAACCCGCGAGTCACCCTGCCGGTAGGCGTGACGAGTTGCCTCGCCGGGAACCCGACGAGTTACCCACAGGGAGCCCGACGGCTCACCCCGCCCGCAGTGCCATCGTCATCGCCTCCACCGCCAGCAGCGGTGCCACGTTGCGGTCGAGGGCCTCGCGGCAGGCGGCGATCGCGTCGATACGGCGCAGGGTCGCCTCCGGTGTGCTGCCACGGGCCAGGCGCTCCAGGACGTCCTCGGCCTCGGTGTTGGCGAGGGCGATGCGTGAGCCGAGCTGGAGGGCGAGGACGTCGCGGTAGAACCCGGTGAGGTCGATCAGGGCCAGGTCCAGGCTGTCGCGCTGCGTACGCGTTCTTCGGCGCTTCTGCCGGTCCTCCAGCTCCTTCATGACGCCCGCGGTGCCGCGCGGCATGCGGCCGCCCTTCTCCGCGCCGAGCGCCGTCTTCAGGTCCTCGGTCTCCTTCACGTCGACTTCCTCGGCGAGCTGCTTGGCGTCCTCCGCCGCCGTGTCGATCAACTCCTGGGCGGCCTTGAGGCAGCCGCCGACATCGTCGATGCGCAGCGGGAGTTTCAGGACGGCAGCCCGCCGCTCGCGGGCGCTGCGGTCCGTGGCGAGACGGCGCGCGCGCCCGATGTGGCCCTGCGTCGCGCGGGCGGCGACGGCCGCGACGTCGGGTTCGATGCCGTCCCGCCGTACGAGGATGTCGGCGACCGCGTCCACCGGCGGGGTGCGCAGTGTGAGCAGGCGGCAGCGCGAACGGATGGTCGGCAGGACGTCCTCGATGGAGGGGGCGCACAACAGCCAGACCGTGCGCGGAGCGGGCTCCTCCACTGCTTTCAGCAGGACGTTGCCCGCGCCCTCCGTGAGGCGGTCGGCGTCCTCCAGGACGATCACCTGCCAGCGGCCGCCGGCGGGCGACATCTGGGCGCGGCGGACCAGGTCCCGGGTCTCCTTCACGCCGATGGAGAGGAGGTCCGTGCGGACGATCTGCACGTCGGCGTGGGTGCCCACCAGGCTCGTATGACAGCCGTCGCAGAAGCCGCAGCCGGGGACGCCGCCGAGCGCGCGGTCGGGGCTCACGCACTGGAGCGCCGCCGCGAAGGCGCGCGCCGCCGTGGAGCGTCCCGAGCCGGGCGGGCCCGTGAACAGCCAGGCGTGCGTCATCTTCGACGCCTCGGGCGGCGGCGCGGCCGTGGCGATGGCGGTGACGAGCGCGTCGGCGTCACGCGCGGCGGCGGCGAGCTGCTCGCTCACCTTCTCCTGGCCCACCAGGTCGTCCCATACGGGCACGGGGCACCGCCCTTTCGTCGCACTTTGCCTTGCCGCGTCCATTGTGCGGGTCGCCACTGACAACGGACCGCCACGGACTGTGCGGCCGGGTCCGGGACCGGGACCGGCTCAGCGCCGGCGCCCGCCCCGCCCCTCGTCCTGCTCGTCGTCGCGCGGGCCCAGCAGTTCGTCCGCCAGCGTCGGGAGGTCGTCCAGCGGGGTCTCCTCCGCCCAGTCGGAGCGCGGGCGGCGACGCGGGGTGCCCCGGTCGTCGACCTGGGGCAGCTCCCGGGTGCGGTCCTCGGGACCGTCGGACCGGGGCGCCGGCCGCTCGTCACGGAAGAAGCCCGGCGGCACGCGATCCGCGGGACCACCCGCGCCGGCGTCCCTGGCACTCCCGGTGCCCCCGGCGTCCCCGCGGTCCTGGACCGGTGGCAGCACCGCGGTCTCGTCGGCGGCGCGATCGTCTCGTACGGGCGGGAGCACTGCCGTCTCGTCGGCGGCCCGGTCCTCCCGTACGGGAGGAAGTACCGCCGTCTCGTCGGCCGCCCCCGGAGGCACCGGCGGCTTCGGCAGCTTGGCCGTCTCCTCCATGGGACCGCCCGAGGCGTTCGACGGCGTCACGATCGGCGTGGGCACCGTCGTCTCGTTGTCGGCCGGGGCCGAAGCCCGTCGCGAGGACGCCGCGGAACCGGACGCACCCGGAGCCGGGGTCGAAGCCGCAGCCGAAGCCGCCGCCGCTGCGGCCGCCGCGGCCTCCGCTGCCCGGCGCGCCTCCTCGGCACGCAGCAGGGCCTCCTCGGCCTTGCGCTGCTTCTCCAGGCGGCGTTCCTCCGCCTCGGCCCGCAGCCGGGCCTCCTCCTCGGCCTGCCTGCGCCGGCGCTCCTCCTCGGCGGCCCGGGCCTGCTCCTCGGCAAGCTGCCTGACGCGCTCCTCCTCGGCGCGACGACGGGCTTCCTCCGCACGCTGCCGGGCCTCCTCGGCCTGGCGCTCGGCCTCGCGCCGCTGGGCCTCCTCCAGCTCGCGCTGCTTGCGCTCCTCCTCCTCGGCGCGCAGCCGGGCCAGCTGCTCCTGGCGCTCACGCTCCAGGCGCTCCTCCTCGGCCTTGCGGGCGGCCTCTTCCTCGGCCTTGCGCCGGGCCTCCTCCTCGGCCGCCTTGCGCGCCTCCTCCTGGGCCTTCACCTCGGCCTCGGAGAGCGGCAGCATCACGTCGAGCCGGTGCCGTATGACGGTGGTGACCGACTCGGGCTCCTGACCTGCGTCGACGATCAGGTAGCGCCCGGGGTCGGCCGCCGCCAGGGTCAGGAACCCGGACCGCACGCGCGTGTGGAACTCGAGCGGCTCCGACTCCAGCCGGTCCGGCGCCTCCGTGAACCGCTCGCGTGCCGTCTCCGGCGAGACGTCGAGCAGGACGGTCAGATGGGGCACCAGCCCGTCCGTCGCCCAGCGGTTGATACGGGCGATCTCGGTGGGCGAGAGGTCACGGCCCGCGCCCTGGTAGGCCACCGACGAGTCGATGTAGCGGTCCGAGATGACGACAGCACCCCGCTCCAGCGCCGGCCGCACCACCGTGTCGACGTGCTCGGCACGGTCGGCGGCGTACAGCAGCGCCTCGGCCCGGTGCGACAGCCCGGCGGACGACACGTCGAGGAGGATCGACCGCAGCCGCTTGCCGACCGGTGTGGCGCCCGGCTCGCGCGTCACCACGACCTCGTGGCCCTTGGCCCGGATCCACTCGGCCAGCGCCTCGGCCTGGGTCGACTTCCCGGCGCCGTCACCGCCCTCCAGGGCGATGAAGAACCCGGTCGCGGCGGCCAGCTGGTCCGGGTCGTCGCCGCCGCGCAGCGCGTCCCGCAGATCCTGCCGCAGCGGTACGCCGGAGCGGTCGTCGACCTTGGCGAGGACCAGCGCGGCGACCGGCAGCAGCAGCGCGCCGACGAGCATGAGCGTGAAGGCGGCGCCGCCGTGCGCGAAGACGAACTTGCCGTTCTCCAGGCGGTGCGGCCCGATCGCCGCGGCCACCACGGGCGCAAGGAGCGCCCCCAGGGCGACGAGGACCCGTACGACCGCGTGCAGGTGTTCGGTCGTACGCGCCCGCCGGTACTCCTCGACCTCCTGGTCGAGGAGGGTGTGCCCGGTGTTGGCGGCAATGCCGGCGCCGATGCCCGCGAGGGCGACGATCAGCAGCACGGTGGTGACGTCCGGGACGAGCCCGGCGGCGAGCAGCGCGACGCCGCAGAAGGCGATCGCCAGCGCGAGCAGCCTGCGCCGCGACAGCGCCGGCAACACGTTCGGGGCGGTGCGGATGCCGACGGCGACGCCTCCGGTCAGCGCGAGGACCAGCAGTCCGTACGTCACCGGGCCGCCGCCCAGGTCCTTGGCGTGCAGCACGGAGACGGCGACGGAGGCCGAGACCGCCCCGGCGACGGCGGCGCAGGCGAGGACCAGCAGCGGGATCGCGCCCGTGCGGCCCTTGTCGACGCCGGTGCCCGTCCTGGGCCTGCGCAGGCCCTCCAGGGGCGAGCGGGCGCGCGGGGTGCGGGAGTCGGGCAGTTCGAGGAACGTGACCACCGAGAGCGAGGCGGCGAACAGCCCGGCGGCGACGTACGAGGCGAGCGCCGCCTGATGCTGCTCGAACCAGGCGATCCCGGCACCCAGCAGGTTGTTGACGAGGGACACGGCGACGAGCGCGGCGGCCGCGATCGGCACCGCCATGAATCCCGTACGCAGCGACAGGCGCCGCAGGGCGTCCATGTGGTCCGGCAGCGGGCGCACCGTGGCGCCCTCCAGCGGCGGCGCGGGCAGCAGGGCGGGCGCCGCGCTCTCGCGGCACACCGTCCAGAAGCGCTCGGCGACTCCGGTCACGAAGGCGATGACGAGGAGGACGGCGAGGGCGTCGTCCGGGGTCCAGTCGATCCACAGGGGCGCGACGATCAGGAGCGCGGCGCGTACGCCGTCCGCGCCGACCATGGTCCAGCGCCGGTCGAGCGGGCCGTCCGGGGAGGTCAGTGAGGTGAGCGGGCCGAGGAGGACGGCGCCGAAGAGGAGCGTGGCGAGCACGCGCGCCCCGAAGACGGTCGCCACGGCGAGGGCCACTCCTCGGTAGCCGCCGCCGAAGGAGCCCTCGGCGATGGCCGCCTGGAAGGTGAGGACGACCAGCACAAACAGGGCGAGGGCGTCGCCGACACCTCCCACGAGCTGTGCGCTCCAGAGCCGCCTCAGCTGCGGCCGGCGCAGCAGAGCGCGGACGGCGCGTTCGCGGGAATCCGCGACCAGGGCGTCGTCGGGGGCCGGTTCATTGGCCGTTGGCTGCTCGGCTCGCGTCATCCCGCCAGCCTATCCGGACCCACTGACTCCCCGAAGGGGTGGCCGAACATACGGACGCCCCCACACCGGAAGGTGTAGGGGCGCACGCGTGCGGAAGACGCACAGGGCTCAGCGGGCTCAGCTCTCGGAAGCGGCCGTCTTCTTGGCGACGGCCTTCTTGGCGGGTGCCTTCTTGGCGGCCGTCTTCGAAGTCGTCGTCTTCTTTGCGGCCGTTTTCTTGGCAGGGGCCTTCTTGGTGGCCGTCTTCTTGGCGGGTGCCTTCTTGGCGGTCTTCTTGGCCGGTGCCTTGGCGCGCTTCTCGGCGAGCAGCTCGAAGCCGCGCTCCGGGGTGATCTCCTCGACGCTGTCGCCGGAGCGCAGGGTCGCGTTGGTCTCGCCGTCGGTGACGTACGGGCCGAAGCGGCCGTCCTTGACGACGACGGGCTGTCCGCTGACCGGGTCCGCGCCGAGTTCCTTCAGCGGCGGCTTGGCGGCGGCGCGGCCGCGCTGCTTGGGCTGGGCGTAGATCGCCAGCGCCTCTTCGAGGGTGATCGTGAAGAGCTGGTCCTCGGCGGTGAGCGACCGGGAGTCCGTGCCCTTCTTCAGGTACGGGCCGTAGCGGCCGTTCTGCGCCGTGATCTCCACGCCCTCGGCGTCCTTGCCGACGACGCGCGGCAGCGACATCAGCTTGAGGGCGTCCGCAAGGGTCACCGTGTCGAGAGACATGGATTTGAAGAGCGAGGCGGTACGCGGCTTGACGGCGTTCTTGCCCGTCTTCGGGGTGCCCTCGGGGAGCACCTCGGTGACGTACGGGCCGTAACGGCCGTCCTTGGCGATGATCTGGTGGCCCGACTCCGGGTCGGCACCCAGCTCGAAGTCACCGCTCGGCTTGGCGAGCAGCTCCTCCGCGAGCTCGACCGTCAGCTCGTCCGGCGCCAGGTCCTCCGGTACGTCCGCGCGCTGGTGGTTCTCGGAGTCCTTCTCGCCGCGCTCGATGTACGGGCCGTAGCGGCCGACGCGGAGCACGATGTCGTTGCCGACGGGGAAGGACGACACCTCGCGGGCGTCGATGGCGCCCAGGTCGGTGACGAGCTCCTTGAGGCCGCCGAGGTGGTCCCCGTCGCCGTTGCCCGCGTCGGCGGCGCCGCCCTCGGCACCTTCACCGAAGTAGAACCGCCTCAGCCACGGCACCGCACGCGCCTCGCCCCGCGCGATGCGGTCGAGGTCGTCCTCCATCCGGGCCGTGAAGTCGTAGTCGACGAGCCGCCCGAAGTGCTTCTCCAGGAGGTTGACCACGGCGAAGGACAGGAAGGACGGCACCAGGGCCGTGCCCTTCTTGAAGACATAGCCGCGGTCGAGGATCGTGCCGATGATCGACGCGTACGTCGACGGGCGGCCGATCTCGCGCTCTTCGAGCTCCTTGACGAGGCTGGCCTCGGTGTAGCGGGCCGGGGGCTTGGTGGCGTGGCCGTCGACCGAGATCTCCTCGGCGGACAGCGGGTCGCCCTCGCCGACCTGCGGCAGCCGGCGCTCGCGGTCGTCGAGCTCCGCGTTGGGGTCGTCGGCGCCTTCGACGTACGCCTTCAGGAAGCCGTGGAAGGTGATGGTCTTGCCGGACGCGCTGAACTCGGCGTCGCGGCCGTCGCTCGAACGGCCACCGATCTTGACCGTGACCGAGTTACCGGTCGCGTCCTTCATCTGGGAGGCGACGGTCCGCTTCCAGATCAGCTCGTAGAGCCGGAACTGGTCGCCGGTCAGGCCTGTCTCGGCCGGGGTGCGGAAGCGGTCGCCGGAGGGGCGGATCGCCTCGTGCGCCTCCTGCGCGTTCTTGACCTTCCCTGCGTACGTGCGCGGGCTGGACGGCAGGTAGTCGGCGCCGTACAGCTGCGTGACCTGGGTGCGGGCGGCGGTGACGGCCGTGTCCGAGAGGGTCGTGGAGTCCGTACGCATGTAGGTGATGAAGCCGTTTTCGTACAGCTTCTGTGCCACCTGCATCGTGGCCTTCGCGCCGAAGCCGAGCTTGCGCGAGGCCTCCTGCTGGAGCGTCGTCGTGCGGAACGGCGCGTACGGCGAGCGGCGGTACGGCTTGGACTCGACCGAGCGGACGGAGAAGTCCGTGTTCTCCAGGGCGGCGGCGAGCGCGCGGGCGTTCGCCTCGTCCAGGTGGAGCGTGTTGGCGCTCTTGATCTGGCCGAGCGAGTCGAAGTCGCGGCCCTGGGCGACACGCCGGCCGTCGACCGTGGTCAGGCGGGCGATCAGCTGGGACGGGTCGGAGGGGTCACCGGCGCGGCCGGTGCCGAAGGTGCCGGTCAGGTCCCAGTACTCGGCGGAGCGGAAGGCGATGCGCTCGCGTTCCCGCTCGACGACGAGGCGGGTCGCCACGGACTGCACACGGCCCGCCGACAGCCGCGGCATGACCTTCTTCCACAGGACCGGCGAGACCTCGTAGCCGTAGAGGCGGTCGAGGATGCGGCGGGTCTCCTGGGCGTCGACCATGCGCTGGTTGAGGTCGCGCGGGTTGGCGACGGCGGCCCGGATCGCGTCCTTGGTGATCTCGTGGAAGACCATCCGCTTGACGGGAACCTTGGGCTTCAGGACCTCCAGGAGGTGCCACGCGATGGCCTCGCCCTCGCGGTCCTCATCGGTGGCGAGGAAGAGTTCGTCGGAGTCCTTCAGCAGGTCCTTGAGCTTCTTGACCTGAGCCTTCTTATCGGCGTTGACCACATAGATCGGCTGGAAGTCATGTTCGACGTCCACACCGAGGCGGCGGACCTCGCCGGTGTACTTCTCGGGCACCTCCGCGGCGCCGTTGGGGAGGTCGCGGATGTGCCCGACGCTCGCTTCGACGACATAGCCGGGGCCGAGATAGCCCTTGATCGTCTTCGCCTTGGCAGGCGACTCGACGATGACGAGTCGGCGGCCGCCGTGTGCGGTGTCGCTGGTCGGGGACAACTTCGCTCTTCTCTCCGGTCGACGCAGGGGGGTCTCCCCAAGCCTGGGGCCCGGGGGTCGAATCGTGCTGACGCTGCGGAGTGTGACGGTACATCCCGCCCCCGTGTCAAACGGGAAAAGCCCGCAACGGCCACTCGAACGGTAACCCGACTACCGCCATTCCTGCCGCCCGGAGTGACCGGGAGCCTTTCCCGGCCCATCCGGAGGGTGATCTATCAGTTACCCGGAGGCCCCCCGCGGGCCGCCGCGGACCAGGCGCTCACAGGCGCGTGAAGCACCATGCGCCGGCAGCGAGCGCCGCCGCGGAGGCGAGGGTCGCGAGGGCGGCGGATGCGACGGGGCTCACACCGTGGGCAACGGGCTCGCGGTGCCGCACCCGGACCACCGTCCAGGTCAGCAGCGCGCCTCCGAACAGGGCGAACACCATCCCCGCGAAGATCGCCGGTCCGCTCTCCATGTGCCTTCCCTCCCGTTCCGGGTTGCCCCGGACCGGGAGGCTGGCACCTGCGCGCGACAGGGAGACCAACCCCGGGTGAACGCAGAGCGGACAGCCCCTCATACGTCCGCCCCGCGTGGCTCAGACGCTGCCGCCCGCCGATATCGCACCGCTCGACTGGGTGTGATCCGGTTGTGCCACAGTGCACACGACAAAGGTGAATCCCTTGTCCCAGAGGCTCTCGTCGGACAGATAGCCGTATATGACCAGATCGGATCCCGGCGCCCAAGTCGACTCGAACTTGTTGCCGCACAGCTTGTTCCCCTGCTGCAGCGCCTCGTCGAAGCCCATGCTCTCCGAGACCTCGGTGAAGCCGATCACCTGGTCGGTGTGCCCATCGGCACAGTCGGTCAGCGACGAGGTGAAGCTGTCCTTGTGGTCGATGTAGATCCAGCAGTCACCGAGGCTCATCTCGGTGGTCCACACGGTCGCCTCGGTCTCCCGGAACTGCCCGATCTCCCCGCCGATCGGAACATGACGGCCGAGTACGAGACATGCCGTACCTCCGCCGGCCGCGTCGAACCCCTCCTTCGTCGGTGTGACGGCGTAGACGGCAGCGTCGGCCAGCGAGTCCGCCGTCTCCTGGGCCCCGCTCGCACACTGCGCGGCGCCGTTGGCGCTGGCGTCGGCGTAGTCGCTCGCCTTCGCCACGGACACCACCTGGCCGTCCGGATAGTCGTGCGCGCAGTTCACGACACCCAGGTTGGGCTTGGACTGGAACGCCTTCGCCGGAGACGACCAGACCGCGTGCACGCAGTCGCCGGGCCGCAGCGCCTTCTTGAGACCCACTTCCTGGCCGTACGGCAGCGCGGACCCCGGAGCCTTGGACTTCGGCTTCGGCGCCGAAGAAGTGGGATGCGCGCTGGAATCACCGTCGCCGCCGGTCAGTGTCACGGCCGCCCATACGCCGCCGCCGACAAGCAGGGCGACGGCCGCCACGATGGCGACGACCACGCCGACGGGCTTTCCGCGCAGGGGTCCCCTGCCGGACGGGCCGCCCTGGCCACCAGGTCCCCCCGGACCGCCCGCGTACGCTCCGGGGCCGCCGGGCCCGTCGTAGGAGGACACCGTCGGGCTGTTCGCGTACGGATTCCACGAGCCGTAGGGACCACCGGAACCCGGCTGCTGTCCCGGCGTGGCCGGAGCGCCCAGCGGCGTGTGCGGCGCCGGAGGCGAGCCAGGGGTGTGCGGGGCGCCCGGTGCCGGCCCCCCGAAGGTGCCCGGGGTGGGGGGACCGGAGGTGATCAGTGGCTGGTCCATGTACAGCCCGGGGCCCTGCGGCGTGGCCGCCGGCTGGTCCGCGGGGGGCGCCGGCGTATGCGCTCCGTACGGCCCGCCCATCACGTACCCGGGTGGACCGCTCGCGGCGTATCCCGGTGGCGGGGCTCCGGTCGAGCCGCCGGCCTGGGCCTGACCGAAGCCGCCCGCCGCCGAAACGCCCGGTGCCGCCGTCCATCCCTGGGGCGGTGCGAAGCCGCCGGCGGCCCCTTGCGCCGCCCGCTCCAGTCCGCGGGCCACCGCCTCCGGGGTCAGCCTGCGCACCGGGTCCTTGACCAGCAACCCGTGCAGTACGGGAGCCAGTTCACCCGCGCGCACCGGTGGGGTGGGCTCCTCGCCGAGCAGGGCCGTCAGCGTCGCGTAGTCGCCGTGGCGGTCGAAGGGGCCTCGGCCCTCCACCGCCGCGTACAGCGTGGCGCCCAGGGAGAAGAGGTCGGCGGCCGGTGTCGGCGGTTCGCCGCGGGCGCGCTCGGGGGCGAGATAGCCGGGCGTTCCGAGGATGCCGGCGGTGGAGGTGAGCCGGGGCTCGTGCGACTCGGGCTGCAGCGCGATGCCGTAGTCGGTGAGCAGCACGCGCGCGTAGGGGTCGCCCGAAGCATCCGGCGCCAGAAGGATGTTGGCCGGTTTCACATCCCTGTGGAGGATTCCGATCCGGTGTCCCGCCGTCAGCGCGTCGAGGACCGCGAGCCCGACCCGCGCGGTCTGCGCGGGCGGCAGCGGCCCCGACTGCCGTACGACCGCCTGGAGATCGACCGCGTCCGGCACGTACTCCATGACGATCCACGGCAGTCCCTCGTGCACCACCACGTCGTGCACGGTGGCGACATGGGGGTGGCCGCGCAGCCGCGCCGCGTGCCGGGCCTCGCTGCGGGCTCGCGCGATCCGCTGCGCGGGCTCGCTCGCGTCCATCGGCACGTCCGGCAACGCGATCTCCTTCATGGAGACCTCGCAGGCCAACTCCCTGTCGTACGCGAGCCAGACGCGGCCCATGCCGCCCGCGCCGAGTGTCCGCAGCAGCCGGTACCTGCCGCTGATGATCCTGCCCTGACCCTGATCCGGCGTCTCCCCCGACATCACGCCTCCCCCGAGACAGCGCGCCTCCCCCGAGAACGCGTGGAGCTTGTCCCTAGAAGGTAGCTTCGCACCCACCACTGACAGGAGCCCTTTTGCGGACCAATCCTGGCAGATCGGGCACCTTGCGTCCCAGTGGAGCGGAACTGCCCCATCCCTTTCAGGTCGAGGGCCGTTGCGGGCGGCCGAGCCGCCGCCCGGAACGATTTCATCCGGCCGGTTCGAGGAACCCCTGCTCGACCAGAAGCCTGATCTGCGCGGGCGTCCGGTCGCGCAGCAACACCGGATCCTCGCCGACGAGTTGGGCGATGGCGTCCAGGATCCGGCCGGCGCTCAGCGAGCCGTCGCACACGCCCGCGAAGCCCGCGCCGACCGTGTCCACCTTCGTGGCACGGCGCATCCCGCGGTGCTGGCGCAGCACCACGTGCTCGGGGTCCTCGGCGCCGGGCAGCCCGACTTGCTCCTGGACGACCTCGGCCGCCAGTGTGAAGTGCCCGGCGAGCAGGGCCGCGTCATCGTGCGCCCGCAGGTAGTCGACGCGCTCGAAGTGGGCGCGCACGGCTTCGCCGAGGGGCTGCTCGACGGAGTGCGGCCACTCCTCCACGGTGACCGACGGCTCGACCGCGGCCGACTTGCGCAGGGTGATCCAGCCGAAGCCGACGGCCTTCACCTTGCGTGCCTCGAACTCGTCGAGCCATGCGTCGTACCGCGCCTGGTACGCGGCCTGGTCCTCCCGGTGGTCCCCGGCGTCGCGCAGCCACAACTCGGCGTACTGCGTGACGTCCTGGACCTCGCGCTGCACGACCCAGGCATCGCAGCCGCGCGGCACCCACGAGCGCAGCCGGTCCTGCCAGTCCTCGCCCTCCACGTGCTGCCAGTTGGCCAGGAACTGCGCGAACCCTCCTTCGTTCAGCCGGTCCCCCGCCTGCTGAACGAGCGTGCGGCACAGATCGTCCCCGCCCATTCCGCCGTCGCGGTAGGTGAGCCGGGCACCGGGAGAGATCACGAAGGGCGGGTTCGACACGATCAGGTCGTACGTCTCGTCGCCGACCGGTTCGAACAGGGAGCCCTCGCGCAGGTCCGCGGCCGGAGCCCCGGAGAGCGCCAGGGTCAGCGCGGTGATGTGCAGTGCCCGGGGGTTGAGGTCGGTCGCGGTCACGCGCGTGGCGTGCTGCGCGGCGTGCAGGGCCTGGATCCCGGAGCCGGTGCCGAGGTCGAGCGCGCCGGCGACCGGCCCGCGCACCGTGATGCCGGCGAGGGTCGTGGAGGCGCCGCCCACGCCCAGCACGACGCCTTCCTCGCGGCTGCCGATACCGCCGGCGCCGCCGACCGCACAGCCCAGGTCCGAGACGATGAACCAGTCCTCGCCCTCGGGGCCGCCGTAGGGCCGGATGTCCACCGCGGCGGCCACCTCGTCCTCGCCGACGGCGGTGAGCCATCCGCTCTCCACGCACTCGGCCACGGGCAGCACGTCCGCGAGGCGCGCGCGGGGCACGGGCTGCTGCAGCAGCAGGAGCCGTACGAGCGCCTCCAGCGGCGTGTCCCCGCGCGTGGCCCGGAGCGCGGGCACGGTCTCGCTGCGCGCCAGCGCCGCGTACGCGGGGGCGCCGAGCAGGTCGAGGAGTCCGTCGGCGGTGAAGGAGGCCCCGAGCAGGGCGTCCCGCAGCCGGGAGGTGACGTCGGCGCGGTCGGAGGAGGGCAGTGGTGACAGGCTGGTATCGCTCACCCGTCCATTGTGTCGCTTGCCGCCGACGATGTGCGTACCGCTGTGGACAACATGCGGAAGGGCCCGGTACGCGCGCGTACCGGGCCCTCTTTCGGTTGACCGAACGATCGGCCGCCCGGGGTGGTCAGCTCTTGGTCGCCGAGGGCGCCGAGGACGCCGACTTGCAGCTCTCCTGCTTCGCCATCGCCTTGCCCACGTCGCCTTCCTCAAGCTTCTTCAGGGCGTCGTTCCCGCTCTGGCTCAGCGCGTCGAGCTGGGTGGCGATACCCTTCAGTCCGTCCGCGAACTTCGACTGGTCCTTGGTGTCGAGCTTGTCGACCTGCGTCTTGAGGTCCGCGTACTTCGCGGAGATGCCGTTGAGCTCCTTGACGGCGTTCGTCTTCTTCGTCTTGCCGTCCTCGACGTCCGGGGGTCCGGCCTTCTCGACGGCGGCACCGATCGCCTTGTAGGCGTCGGACATGTCCTGGAAGGCCTGGGCATCCGTCTTCTGGACCTCTGCCGGGGTGCTGTTGTCCGAGGTCTCCTTCTGGATGGCGGTGTTGGCGGCCTCGATCTTCTTCGCCTGCGGCTGCACCGCGTCACAGACCTGCTTGGCCCAGGAGTTCAGCTTGTCGCTGTTGTCGTCGTCGCTGCTGCTGCATCCCGACAGCGCCAGTACCAGTACCGCACCGCCGGACAGTGCGGCCGTGAGCTTCTTGTTCACCGGATTGGTCCCTTCCATGGCTCTCGGCCCCGGAACATACACGCCATGTGGGCGACAACCGTATGTCGAACGTCCATTTCAACCCGCATTGAAGCCATTTGCACCAAGCGAGAGAAGGCTCACGACAGGGGTGTGAAAACACAAGAACGGGCGGACGACGCGTCAATGCGCGCCGTCCGCCCGCCCGTTGAGCGGAACCTGCCCAGGTGTGAGTCCTGGTGCTACGAAACCACCGCAGGATCCGCCGACTTGGCCACCCGCTCGGAGTTGCCTTCGTCACCCACGGCGATCCCGCGCCGCTTGGACACGTACACCGCGACCACGATCACGCCGATCGAGACCACCGCGATCAGAATCCGCAGCCCCACGTTCTTGTCGTCGCCGTACGAGAACTTGACGACCGCGGGTGCGATCAGCAGCGCCACCAGGTTCATCACCTTCAGCAACGGGTTGATCGCGGGTCCGGCGGTGTCCTTGAAGGGGTCGCCGACGGTGTCACCGATCACCGTCGCGGCGTGGGCCTCACTGCCCTTGCCGCCGTGGTGACCGTCCTCGACGAGCTTCTTCGCGTTGTCCCACGCACCGCCGGAGTTGGCGAGGAAGACCGCCATCAGCGTGCCGGTGCCGATCGCGCCCGCCAGATACGAGCCGAGCGCGCCGACACCGAGGCTGAAGCCGATGGCGATGGGCGCCATGACGGCGAGCAGACCTGGGGTGGCCAGCTCCCGCAGGGCGTCCTTGGTGCAGATGTCCACGACCCGCCCGTACTCGGGCTTCTCCGTGTAGTCCATGATCCCGGGGTGCTCGCGGAACTGCCGCCGCACCTCGTAGACCACGGCCCCGGCGGACCGCGAGACCGCGTTGATCGCCAGCCCCGAGAAGAGGAAGACGACCGCCGCGCCCGCGATGAGACCGACCAGGTTGTTGGGCTGGGAGATGTCCATCATCAGGTTCATCGGCGCACCCGGTCCGGAGACCTTCTCGCCCACGTCGTGCGCGGCCGTGGTGATCGCGTCCCGGTAGGAGCCGAAGAGCGCCGAGGCCGCGAGGACGGCCGTGGCGATGGCGATGCCCTTGGTGATGGCCTTCGTGGTGTTGCCCACGGCGTCCAGGTCGGTGAGCACCTGCGCGCCCGCGCCCTCGACGTCGCCGGACATCTCGGCGATGCCCTGCGCGTTGTCGGAGACCGGACCGAAGGTGTCCATGGCGACGATGACACCGACCGTGGTGAGCAGGCCGGTACCGGCCAGGGCCACCGCGAACAGCGCCAGCATGATGGACGTGCCGCCGAGCAGGAACGCCCCGTACACGCCGAGGCCGATCAACAGGGCGGTGTAGACGGCCGATTCGAGTCCGATCGAGATACCGGCGAGGACGACGGTGGCCGCGCCGGTGAGCGAACTCTTGCCGATGTCCCGTACGGGACGACGGCTGGTCTCGGTGAAGTAGCCGGTGAGCTGCTGGATCAGCGCGGCCAGGACGATGCCGATCGCGACGGCGACGAGTGCGAGGATCCGCGGGTCGCCGTCCCTGGCCTTGATCGCCGCGTCCGTGACCCCGTCCAGTTCGGCGTAGGTGGACGGCAGGTAGCTGTAGACCGCCACGGCCACCAGGCCGAGCGAGATCACCGCGGAGATGAAGAAGCCGCGGTTGATGGCGCTCATCCCGCTGCGGTCGGTCCGGCGCGGAGCGACCGCGAAGATGCCGATCATCGCGGTGAGTACGCCGATCGCGGGAACGATCAGCGGGAACGCGAGCCCGGAGTCGCCGAACGCCGCCTTGCCGAGGATCAGCGCGGCGACGAGCGTCACGGCGTACGACTCGAAGAGGTCGGCCGCCATGCCGGCGCAGTCACCGACGTTGTCGCCCACGTTGTCGGCGATGGTCGCGGCGTTGCGCGGGTCGTCCTCCGGGATGCCCTGCTCGACCTTGCCGACCAGGTCGGCGCCGACGTCGGCCGCCTTGGTGAAGATGCCGCCGCCGACACGCATGAACATGGCGATCAGCGCGGCACCGAGGCCGAATCCTTCGAGCACCTTCGGCGCGTCGGCCGCGTACACCAGCACCACACACGAGGCGCCCAGCAGACCGAGCCCCACCGTGAACATGCCGACGACGCCGCCCGTGCGGAAAGCGATCTTCATGGCTTTGTGCGAGACGGTGGTGAGATCCTTTTCGGGCTCACCCTCCGCCGGAGTCGCTTCCCTTGCCGCGGCGGCCACGCGGACATTGGTCCGTACGGCGAGCCACATACCGATATAGCCGGTGGTCGCGGAGAACACCGCGCCGATCAAGAAGAAGATCGATCGGCCGGCCCGCTGATTCCAGTCGTCCGCCGGCAGCAGCATGAGCAGGAAGAACACCACGACGGCGAATACGCCGAGGGTGCGCAGCTGGCGCATCAGATAGGCGTTGGCGCCTTCCTGAACCGCCCCCGCGATCTCCTTCATGCTGTCGGTGCCCTCGCCGGCCGCGAGTACCTGCCGTACGAGGACCCCGGCGACCGCGAGGGCCGCGAGGGCCACGACACCGATGATCATCACGATGACCCGGTTGTCGTCGGTCAGTACTGCGGCTGCGAAGGTTGTGGGATGGTCAAACTGCTGAGGGGTAGAAAGCCCCGCCATTCGTCCTCCTTGACGCCTGTGCTGAGCTCAAGATGTGGACGGATTGTAGGTACCGGAACCTGATCAAAACAGTGCGCGGTAAACGGAATTAGCCTTCACATGCTCTTCAGCAAATGATCCACGGGCAACGATGGGGCTCGAAAGAGCTAATGCCTCAAAGGCGTTGACGCTTGATCCAATTATCGCGTGATTGATCGTGAATTCATTCACGAATTGCTCTGTTTACTCTGTGTGACCACAGTACGGCCCGGCACTGACAGCGGGGACCGGCGGAGCAGAGGCCGCCGGGACATGCCGAAGGGCCCTACCGAGTAGGGCCCTTCGGGTGAGACATGTCGCGGCACAAGGCCGCTGTCGGGGGAGACGCGAGGCTGCTGTCAGGGAAGAACCGTGGCCGGCGGCGTGGTGGGCCAGCTCATCCTGATCAGCCCGCCGTTCTCACCGGCGGTGACCTCCACGTCGTCGACGAGGCCGCTGATGACGGCGAGGCCCATCTCGTCCTCGTCGCTCTCCACGTCCGCGTCGCCGCCGTCACGGGCTCCCGGAGCGTTGTGCCCGGGGGCCGCGCGCGGTGCTTCGTCGCCGACCTCGATGGAGAACTGCTTCTCCTCCTCGATCAGCGTCACCCGCACCGGCGCCGACGTACCGCTGTTCTGGTGCAGTCCGACGGCGCGGGTACAGGCCTCGCCCACGGCGAGTCTGACCTCGTCGAGTACGGCCTCGTCCACTCCGGCCCTGCGCGCCACCGCTGCCGCCACCAGTCGGGCGGTCCTGACGTGCTCGGGCAGCGCGCTGAAGCGGAGTTCAACGGTGGCCATGCATCCCCCTCAGAACTTCGGGCGTGCTGTCGGAGGGCCGGGCCGCCGAGGCCCGGTCCCCCCACGTTGGTTCGGCCGTCATGGGCGCGCGACTTCTGCCGATCTTCGGCTCGCGGCCCGGTGACGGGTCAGTCGGTGGCCGCCACCGCTTCCTCGACCGAGGTGTGGATCGGGAACACCTTGGTGAGACCGGTGATGCGGAAGATCTTCAGAATGCGCTCCTGGTTGCAGACCAGGCGCAACGAGCCCTCATGGGCACGCACACGCTTCAGGCCGCCGACCAGCACGCCGAGCCCGGTGGAGTCGAGGAAGTCGACGCCCTCCATGTCGACGACGAGGTGGAAACTCCCGTCGTTGACCAGCTCGACCAGCTGCTCACGCAGCTTGGGCGCGGTATATACGTCGATTTCGCCACCGACCTCGACGACCGTACGATCGCCGACGGTACGGGTCGACAGGGACAGGTCCACGGATCCTCCAGCACCTTGCTATCGAGCGGTCGCCCCTCAGGACACCTCGGCGGAGCCCTTGGGACGTTCGCCAGCCGCGATGGCATTCAATCACTTACCGGCAGGCGTGCACGACGCCTTGGCTCCATTGTCCGTCACGCCAGTGACAGACTCGATGCCGATGGCCAAGAATCACCGATCCGATCGACCCTCGACGGACACCGCTTCCCGCCCCTCGCCGGGCACGGTCCTGGACCGGCTCGCCTCGGGACCGAGCCGGGCTTCGCGCATCACTCATACGGAGCACTTGCCCCCGCGAGAGGGCCGCCATGCCGTCTGGCCGGACCGGATCCGTCCAGAGGTGATCGCGGCCGTGCAGAGCGCGGGCATCGAGCATCCATGGGCCCACCAGGCCCTGGCCGCCGAGCACGCCCTGGACGGCGACTCGGTGGTCGTCGCCACGGGCACCGCCTCCGGCAAGTCCCTGGCCTATCTCGTACCGGTGCTGTCGTCTCTGCTGGACGGGTCCGAGGCGCCCAACGGCCGCGGGGCCACCGC
Organism: Streptomyces sp. SAS_270; assembly: GCF_052543295.1. Lineage (NCBI taxonomy): Bacteria > Bacillati > Actinomycetota > Actinomycetes > Kitasatosporales > Streptomycetaceae > Streptomyces > Streptomyces sp. SAS_270. The sequence goes on along the minus strand of NZ_JBMNDS010000051.1, from coordinate 26,569 downwards.
GCTGTACCTGGCGCCGACCAAGGCTCTCGCGGCGGACCAGTGCCGATCGGTGAAGGAACTTTCACAACCTCTCGGCCATGCCGTGCGCGCCGCGGTCTACGACGGCGACACCCCCGTCGAGGAGCGTGAATGGGTACGTCAGTACGCCAATTACGTGCTGACCAACCCCGACATGCTGCACCGCGGCATATTGCCCGCCCACCCCCGCTGGTCCTCCTTCCTGCGCTCCCTGCGCTACGTCGTCATCGACGAGTGCCACACCTACCGAGGCGTCTTCGGCTCCCACGTCGCCCAGGTCCTGCGCCGACTGCGGCGCCTCTGTGCCCGTTACGGCGCTTCCCCGGTCTTCCTGCTGGCCTCCGCGACCGCCGCCGAGCCGTCGGTGGCCGCCGGCCGCCTCACCGGCCTCCCGGTGGTGGAGGTCGCGGACGACGCCTCCCCGCGCGGTGAACTGGTGTTCGCCCTCTGGGAGCCCCCGCTCACCGAACTGCACGGCGAGAAGGGCGCGCCGGTGCGACGCACGGCAACCGCCGAGACCGCCGACCTGCTGACGGACCTCGCCCTCCAGGGCGTGCGCTCGGTGGCCTTCGTACGGTCCCGGCGCGGGGCCGAGCTGATCGCGGTGATCGCCCAGGAACGGCTCGCCGAGGTCGACCGCTCACTGGCCCGGCGTGTCGCCGCCTATCGCGGCGGCTACCTCCCCGAGGAACGCCGCGCCCTCGAACGCGCCCTGCACTCCGGCGAACTCCTCGGCCTCGCCGCCACCACCGCCCTCGAACTCGGCGTCGACGTCTCCGGGTTGGACGCCGTCGTCATCGCCGGCTATCCGGGCACGCGCGCCTCGCTGTGGCAGCAGGCGGGCCGGGCCGGACGCTCGGGCCAAGGGGCTCTCGCCGTCCTGGTCGCCCGCGACGACCCGCTGGACACCTTCCTCGTCCACCACCCTGAGGCCCTCTTCGACCAGCCCGTGGAATCCACCGTCCTCGACCCCGACAACCCGTACGTCCTCGCCCCGCACCTGTGTGCGGCGGCCGCGGAAATGCCTCTGGTCGACGAGGACCTGGCCCTGTTCGGCCCGTCCACCGAGGAGTTGCTTCCGCAGCTGGAGGCCGCGAAGCTGCTGCGCCGACGCACCAAGGCCTGGCACTGGACACGCCGGGAGCGGGCCGCGGACCTGACGGACATCCGCGGTGAGGGCGGCCGTCCCGTCCAGGTCGTCGAGGCCGGTACCGGGCGGCTGCTCGGCACGGTCGACGCGGGTTCCTCGCACACCAGCGTCCACGAGGGCGCGGTCCATCTCCACCAGGGCCGCACGTACCTGGTGCGAACGCTGGATCTGGAGGACTCCGTCGCGCTGGTCGAGGAGGCCAACCCGCCGTATTCGACGGTCGCCCGCGACACGACCGCCATCTCCGTCCTGGAGACGGACGTCGAAGTCCCCTGGGGCCAGGGCCGGTTGTGCTACGGCTCCGTCGAGGTCACCAACCAGGTCGTCTCCTTCCTGCGCCGCAAGCTCATCACCGGCGAAGTGCTCGGCGAATCGAAACTCGATCTCCCTCCTCGTACGCTGCGCACCCGCGCCGTGTGGTGGACCGTCACCGAGGACCAGCTGGAAGCGGCCCGGATCAACCCGGAGATCCTCGGCGGCGCCCTGCACGCCGCCGAGCACGCGTCCATCGGCATGCTCCCGCTGTTCGCCACCTGCGACCGCTGGGACATCGGCGGCGTCTCCATTCCGCTGCACCCGGACACCCTCCTGCCCACGGTCTTCGTCTACGACGGCCACCCGGGCGGTGCGGGCTTCGCAGAACGCGCCTTCCACACCGCCCGCTCCTGGCTCACCGCCACCCGCCAGGCCATCGCCTCCTGCGAGTGCGACGCCGGCTGCCCGTCCTGCATCCAGTCCCCCAAATGCGGCAACGGCAACGATCCCCTCCACAAACGAGGCGCCGTACGCCTCCTCACGGAACTCCTGCGGGAGGCACCGGAGGGCTGACCGACCGAGCTTGCGGAGCCGCCTCGGCCTCCGGGGCCGTCACTCCCGGGTCCGGGACTGCCGGCCCGGCGGGTCCCGCTCTCGATCGGACCTCGGTGGCGAACGGGCCCCGGCCCGACGCCGCTCTCACGTCCGAGGTCTCGCCCTCGATCGCGCACCGAACGAGCCGGGCCCCCTGCGCCCGTGCCACCCTCCCCGACCGGGCACAGGCCACCGCTTCTCCGTCCGCCCAGTGGTCCGCCGCCGCGAGCGCCGCCAGGTCGGCCGCCCCCGCGGCACGGTGCCGGACCACCACGGCCTGCCCCATGGCCAGCACGGCCCCGAAGACCACGCACAGCACCGCGATCGCGCCCACGACCCAGACGGTCGCCGAGCCTCTGTCCGAGCCGAACTTCCCCCTGTCGACGCCGGGTTCCTCCCCACGTGCCCTGAACTCCGGCCTGCTGCAGCCCGGTTCCCCACCTCCCGTCATCCCCCGCTCACCCCCACCGTCTCCTCCGCCAAGGCCACGGCTTCGTCGCTCAGTTCCAGGGTGAGCGCGTCGGGGCCCGGCGCATGGGCCATGACGCGGACCCGGACCAGGTCGCCCTCCCGGCTCACCACGACGTGCGCGCCGCGCGGTGCGGCTCGGCGGGCCGTGGCCAGGACCGCGTCGGGCGGGTCCTGGCGGGCGGCCGCGCGGGCGCCCGCTCTGGCCGCGTCCACGCACTGAATCTGCGCGGACGCGGCGAGAAGGGCCCAGATCAACGCCATCGCCACAGCGACCAGGGCGGGCAGCACCACTGCGGCCTCGGCGGTCACGAACCCGCCGTCCCCGTACAGGTTCCGGCCGCGACCGACCGCCCTCCGCCCGCGTCCGGGCCCCTCACATCTGGACACTGAGCGCCCGCTCCACGATGCCCTGCAACTGGTCACTGACCTGCCCGCTCGTCAGCACCTTGTAGAGCACCGCCGCGAACCCGACCGCCGCGATGATCCCCACCGCGTACTCGGAGGTGACCATGCCCGCATCCCTCCGTGCCAGGCCGCACATCCACGCCCACACCCACGCCCGTACTCGTACCGCCTTGTTCATCTCAACCCCCGTAAGGTTCAGCACTTTTGATCGTGTTTCGCTCGGTCCCCTGATCGCTCAGCTGTCGGTGTCGCTCACCGCCCGCCTCCGCCCAACACTCCGTTCGCCAGCCCGATCACCACGGGCAGTACGCCGATGGCGAGGAACGCGGGCAGGAAGCACAGCCCCACCGGGGCGGTGACCAGGACGGCCGCCCGGCGGGCCCGCTCCGTGGCCGTGCGCCCCCATGCGGCGCGGGCGTCCGCGGCCTGCCGAGCGACGGGCCCCGCGGCCGGTACGCCCGACTCGCCCGCCCGTTCCAGCAATCGCGCCAGCGGTCCGGCACCCGGTATCGACGCGAGCCTCCGCCACGCCTCGGCCGGTTCGCCCCCGAGCCGTACCTCCGCCGCGCCCCGTGCAAGCCGCTCCCCGACCGGCCCTCCCAAGGCCTCGCCGACGGCCTGGGCGGCCACGACGGGACCCGCGCCGGCCGCGATGCAGGCGGCAACCAGGTCTGCGGCAAGGGGAAGTTGACGGGCGGCCTGCGCCGCGTCGTACTCCTCCACAGGGGCGGGCCGCCGACGCTGCCACCACCTGATGCCGAGCCCGGCCGCCAGGCCCACCAGAACCCCGGCGAAGCCCCCGAGCAGCACCCAGCCGGCACACACCGCACCCGTCAGCGGCAGCCACCGCCGTGCCAGGCCCCGCGCCTCGAAGTGCCGTCCCGCGGGCGCCGCGATCTCCGAGGCCAGCAGCTCGGCCAGTCGCCTGCGTACCCTCCGCTCACGCCGGGCCGCCAGAAGCGACCGCACCAGCCACCCGAGCGCCGACGCCCCGCACACCACCGCCCCCAGCCTGTGGACAACTTCCGCGCTCATGCCGCCTCCGCTCCTCGCACGATGCGCAGCGCCCACCACAGCCCGACGGCCTCCAGCACTCCGCCGACCAGCAGACAGCCGAGTCCGGCCCCGGTGTGCAGCAGCACGTGCAGCGGGTCGGCGCCCAGCGCGGTGCCCAGCAGGAGCCCCAGCACCGGCAGCCCGGCGAGCATCACCGTCGTCGACCTGGATCCGGCCAACTGGGCACGCAGGTCGGCGTGCTGATCCCGCTCGGCGCGCAACGCCCCCTCCAGCCGGTCGAGTCCCGCCGCCAGGCCCGCGCCCCGGTCGACGGCCACGCGCCAGCACGCCGCGAGCCCCACCAGCCCGTCGGCCCCCGGCTGCCGTGCCGCATCGATGAGCGCACCCGGCACATCCCCGCCGAACCGTGCCGCCGCCAGCACCACCGCCTGCGCCTCGCCGAGCCCGCCCGAGTCACGCGCGGCCCGGAGCAGTGCCTCGCCCGGCTGCCGCCCGGCCCGGACCTCTCCGGCGAGCGCCCCGCACAGGGCGATGACGGCGTCCGAGCGTCGCTCACGCTCACGTCGCGCCTCCCCGGCCAGGCGCACCCGCCTCAGCAGCGGCACCCCGGCAGCGCCGGCAAGCAGCGGCAGCACGGACGCGCCCAGCAGTGCGATCACCGCTCCGACGGCCAGGCTCCAGCCTTCGGCCCGCAGCCGCCCGCGCAGTCGCCGCCATCCGGCGAGCGCACGTTCCCCGGGCGGCCCGGTGGCCACCACCCCGCTGCCGGCGAGCACCAGCCGCGCCCTGCGCACCCCCGACCCCCGCCCGCCCATCAGACAGGCCGCAGCCCCGGCGCACGCCATCGCCGCCCCCACCGACATGTCACCGATCGCCATCACGTCCCCCGTCCGCGTCCCGGCCCTCAACCCCCGTCACCGTTCCCCGCTCCCTTCGCTTCCGTTCCGGAGCAGCCCCTGCAGCCGCTCCCACCCCCGCTCGCGGGCGAAGGCCTGCGCACCCCACCGCAACGCGGGCACCGTCACCACCAACCCGGAAGGATCCCGTTCCAGTACGTGCACCTCGGCGATCCGCCGCCGCCCGGCCCGGTCCCGTACGAGATGCAGGACCACCGACAGAGCGGCCGCCAACTGGCTGTGCAGGGCGGCCCGGTCGAGCCCGGCGGCCGTGCCCAGCGCTTCCAGCCGGGCCGGCACCTGCGCCGCCGCGTTCGCGTGAACCGTGCCCGAGCCGCCCTCGTGGCCCGTATTGAGCGCGGCCAGCAGGGAGACGACCTCGGGCCCGCGCACCTCGCCGACGACCAGCCGGTCCGGTCTCATGCGCAGGGCCTGACGCACCAGGTCCTGCAGGGCGACGAGCCCGGCGCCCTCCTGATTGGCGGGCCGCCCTTCCAGACGCACCACGTGGGGGTGGTCCGGGCGCAGCTCCGCGGAGTCCTCGGCCAGCACGATCCGCTCGCCCGGTCCGACGAGCCCCAGCAACGCGCTGAGCAGGGTCGTCTTGCCGCTCCCGGTCCCTCCGCTGATCAGGAACGACAGCCGTGCGTCCAACAGGGCTCTGAGCACCCGGTCCCCGCCGGGCGGAACCGTGCCCGCCGCCACCAGCTCGTCCAGGGTGAACGCCCGCGGCCGTACGACTCGCAGCGACAGACAGGTGGAGCCGACGGCGACCGGTGGCAGCACCGCGTGCAGGCGCGTCCCGTCCGGCAGCCGTGCGTCCACCCAGGGCCGGGCGTCGTCGAGCCGGCGCCCGGCCACGGCCGCGAGGCGCTGCGCGAGCCGTCGTACCGCTGCCGCGTCCGCGAAGGAGACGGCCGTCAGCTCCAGGCCCCCGCCCCGGTCCACCCACACCCGGTCCGGTGCGGAGACCAGCACGTCGGTCACCGACGGGTCGGCGAGCAGCGGTTCCAAGGGGCCGCTGCCGACGAGTTCCGAGCGCAATCGCTCGGCCTCGCCGAGGACTTCGGCGTCCCCGAGCACTCTTCCCTGCTCGCGCAGTGCCTGCGCCACGCGCGCGGGTGTCGGCTCGCAGCCGCTCTCGGCGAGCCACTGCCGTACGCCGTCGAGCAGGCCCGCGCCGCAGTCCATGCCCGCCGCGGTGTCCCACCGCCCGGTCATACGCCACCCGCCTCGGTCAGCGCCCGCTCCCAGAAGGCCGCGCAGAACCGTCCGAGCGGTCCCCGCGCCGCTCCCCCGGGTGGCACGCCGCCGTCCGGCATCGGTGGTTCGACGGGCACTTCGCCGACCAGCGGCAGCCCGAGCAGCCGTCCCACCTCTCGGTCGTCCAGACCCGGCGTGCCGGGGCCGCGCACCACGACCCGCAGGTCGCGCAGGACCATGCCGACCGCGGACGCCACCCGTTTGGCCGCCGCGACCGCGCGCAGCTCGGCGGGGACCACCAACAAACCGACGTCCAGTTGGGCGAGGGCCTCAGCGACGCCTTCGTCGATCCGGCGCGGCAGGTCGACGACCACGGCTCCGCCGCGTCGTCTGGCGGCGGCCAGGACCGCGCGTACGGCCTGGGGCGGGACGGTCACGCTGTCGCCGCGGTCCCAGCTCAGCACCCGCAGCGCGTGCAACTCGGGCAGGGACTCCTCCAGGGCTCCGCCGCCGACCCGCCCTCGTGAGGCGGCGAAGGCCGGCCAGCGCAGACCTTCGGCGGCCTCTCCGCCCAGCAGTACGTCGAGTCCGCCGCCCAGCGGATCCGCGTCCACGAGCAGGGTGCGACGTCCCTCGCGCGCGGAGGTGACGGCGAGCGCGCAGGCGAGCGTGGAGGCTCCGGCGCCGCCGCGGCCGCCGATCACTCCGACGGTGAGCGCGGGCCTGCCGACGCCTTCGGCCACGTCCGCGATCCGGTCGACCAGCCACTGCTCGCCGTCCGGAAGCATCAGGACATGGTCCGCGCCGATCTCGACGGCCCGCCGCCAGACACCGGAATCGTCCTGATCCCGCCCGACCAGCACCACCCCGCGGCGGCGCGTCGCACCGCGCACACGTCGGGCGGCGTCGTCACCGACCAGGACGAGGGGCGCCGACTCCCAGCTCCCTCTGCGTTCCGGAATCCCGTGGTGGACCTCCGGCCTGGCGCCCGCCGCCGCGCACAGGCGGAGCAGGTCATCGAGGAGTTCGGCGTCCTCCGTGACGATCAACGGTCCGCCCTGCCGCCCTTCGGCGGCGGTCGGCCGGCCGTGTGTGATGGCTCCCGCCATGATCTCCAGCCCCCTTCGCTGCTTCTTGCGCGAAGCCCCCTGGGACCCCGCGATTCCCGCTCGTGTGAAGAACCGGCAACCGGCCTCCATATGAACGGCCGATACGAACCGGCCATACGCGCCGACAAACGGAACCGGTCATGAAGTCGCCGTGAGCCGGACGCGCTGGAATCACGGTGCAGCGATCGCGGAAATCGTGTGGATCTTGGTCGATAACTGTGGACAACTCAGCGGCTGTGAATATCGCCCTCACTCATACCGGTGACCTCTGTGCGACTTCCGCAGAGCGGCGGGATGGCTACCCACAGTGACGAGTCATGTGCAGGGGAGGACCAGGTCGAGGCGCTGGCGATGCGGCTCCGGGGCCGCGCAGAAGAGGGGAAAAACCCATCCGGACATGCGACGACCCCCGCCGGGGGGGAGAGCGGGGGTCGTCCCCACGGTCCGACTCGGGGGGGAGGAGCCAGACCGGGTTAGCACGGTCGCGAACGATCCGTGACTTCCATGGTGTACCCGAGAGCCCTCTCAGGCAAACCCACGCGCCACACACTACGCCGAATGGTGGGCGCCTATGCTCGGCTCGTGGAAAACCACTCCTTGCCTCGCACAGCAGCCTTCTTTGACCTGGACAAGACGGTCATTGCGAAGTCGAGCACGCTCACGTTCAGCAAGTCGTTCTACCAAGGCGGGCTGATCAACCGCAGGGCGGCCTTGCGTACCGCATATGCCCAGTTCGTGTTCCTCGCGGGCGGCGCCGACCACGACCAGATGGAGCGGATGCGCAAGTACCTGTCCGCACTGTGCCGCGGCTGGAACGTCCAGCAGGTCAAGGAGATCGTCGCCGAGACGCTGCACGACCTGATCGACCCGATCATCTACGACGAGGCGGCGTCCCTCATCGAGGAGCACCACATCGCCGGACGGGACGTCGTGATCGTGTCCACGTCCGGGGCCGAGGTCGTCGAGCCGATCGGTGAACTGCTCGGCGCGGACCGCGTGGTGGCGACGCGGATGATCGTGGGCGACGACGGCTGCTTCACCGGGGAGGTGGAGTACTACGCGTACGGACCGACGAAGGCCGAGGCGGTCAAGGAGCTGGCGGCGTCGGAGGGATACGACCTCTCGCGCTGCTATGCCTACAGCGACTCCGCGACCGACATCCCGATGCTGGCGTCCGTCGGCCATCCCCACGCGGTCAATCCGGACCGGGCGCTGCGGCGCGAGGCCATCGCCCGCTCATGGCCGATTCTGGACTTCCACCGTCCGGTCCGGCTGAAGCAACGGATTCCCACGCTGTCCGTGCCGCCCCGTCCGGCGCTCGTCGCGGCGGCGGCCGTCGGAGCGGCGGCGGCCACCGCGGGGCTCGTCTGGTACGCGAGTCGGCGTCGGGCAATCGTTACTTGATCTGCCCTGTGAACTGGCCACACCGCAGATACGCCCGAATCAAGCCCATTTGAACCTAAAAGTAAAGAACTGCGGCCAGGGGTTCCACTTCCTCCGAAGCTGGAGTACAAAGGGGTTAACGGCCCGCGAGACCAAGGACATCCGAGAGGATCACCTTTAAACGCAACCAAGGCCCCACGGACCGAGCATGAACACCAGGCACCCACGCGACGTCGACCCGTCGATTACGGGCCAGCCGCACCAGGTAACGGGCAGCAGTTCCCGACCTGATGGGCAATATTTCGAGGACGCTTGGTAACCCGGTGAACATGCCAGCGGCGGTACGAGAATTCGTACCGCCGCAACCCTTTTCCGGCCCTTGATTCACTGGCAGGCGATTTTACGCCGCCCCGCGCTGAAGCGCCTCGCACACGGCCGTGGATTCTCGGGCACCCAGTTCAACCGCCCTGCCGCAGTGGGCGATCCAGGCGGCCATTCCCTCCGGAGTGCCGGAGGCATAGCCCTCCAGTGCGGCCGCATAGGCGGCGCGACCGAGTTCCGCGTGGCCGACCTCCGCCGGGCACACCGACTTCGGGTCGAGGCCGCTGCCGACCAGGACGATTCGCTCGGCCGCACGGGCGACCAGGCCGTTGTGCGCGCCGAAGGGACGCAGCGCGAGCAGCTCGCCGTGGACCACGGCCGCCGTCACCAGAGCGGGCGCCGACCCTCCGGCGATGATCAGCTGGGAGAGGCCTTCGAGGCGCCCGGCGACCTCGGTCGCGTCGGGCAGCGGCAGCTCCACGAGCGGCTCGTCGACCGGCTCGCCGTGCCGGCGCGGGCGGCCGACCGTGTCCCCGTTGTCCGCGGCGGCCACCAGATGCAGCCGGGCCAGCACACGCAGGGGCGACTGCCGCCAGATCGAGAGCAGTTGGCCCGCCTCGGCGGCCAGCCTGAGGGAGGCGCCGACGACGCGGGACTCGTCGTCACCGCTGAAGTCGGTGCGTCGGCGCACCTCTTCCAGGGCCCAGTCGGCACCGGACAACGCCGCGGAGCCGCGGGCACCGCGCAGCGCCGCCTCGGAGGTGATCTCGTTGCTGCGGCGCCGCATGATCCGGTGCCCGTAGACGCGGTCCACGGCCTTGCGCACGGACTCCACGGAATCGGCCACCCCGGGCAGCGAGCCCAGGGCCGCGAGCGGATCGGCGGACGCACCTGTCGTACTCATGAGTACGACATTACGCACACCGGCGCCGCCCTCCCCGAAGGAGTGGTGTTCTTCACGTCCACGCGCGCGTGGGCGCCCCTCGCGCACTATCTTACTGAACATGAAAATTGCTTTCGTTGGGAAGGGCGGCAGCGGCAAGACCACCCTGTCCTCGCTCTTCGTCCGCCATCTGGCGGCCACCGGATCGCCGGTCGTCGCGGTGGACGCCGACATCAACCAGCACTTGGGGGCCGCGCTCGGCCTCGACGAGACGGAGGCCGCCGCACTGCCCGCCATGGGCGCACGGCTGCCGCTGATCAAGGACTACCTGCGCGGCTCCAACCCGCGTATCGCCTCCGCCGAGACGATGATCAAGACCACCCCGCCCGGCGAGGGTTCACGGCTGCTGCGGGTGTCCGAGTCCAATCCGGTGTACGACGCCTGCGCGCGGCCGGTGGAACTCGACGGCGGCGCCGTCCGTTTGATGGTCACCGGCCCTTTCACCGACGCGGACCTCGGGGTCGCCTGCTACCACTCCAAGACGGGAGCGGTGGAGCTGTGCCTGAACCACCTGGTCGACGGCCCCGGTGAGTACGTGGTGGTCGACATGACGGCGGGCTCCGACTCCTTCGCCTCCGGCATGTTCACCCGCTTCGACATCACGTTCCTCGTCGCCGAGCCGACCCGGAAGGGGGTCTCCGTCTATCGCCAGTACAAGGAGTACGCCCGCGACTTCGGCGTCGTCCTGAAGGTCGTCGGCAACAAGGTGCAGGGCCAGGACGACCTCGACTTCCTCCGCGCCGAAGTCGGGGACGACCTGCTCGTGACGGTCGGGCACTCGGACTGGGTGCGCGCCATGGAGAAGGGCCGGCCGCCCCGGTTCGAGCTCCTGGAGGACACCAACCGCCGCGCCCTGCGTCTGCTGCGAACGGCCGCCGACGCGACGTACGAGCTGCGCGACTGGGAGCGCTACACGCGCCAGATGGTGCACTTCCACCTGAAGAACGCGAGCAGTTGGGGCAACGAGAAGACCGGTGCCGACCTGGCCGCGCAGGTCGACCCCGGTTTCGTCCTCGGCGAGCAGCTGCCGCTGCCTGCCTGACCCCGTCCTCGGCGAGCGGGTGACCGCCGCCGCGTGAGCGACGGCGGTGCCCGGTCGCGGTGTGCGTCCCGGTTACGGCTTTGCGGCCGGAGCTCCCGGGACGCCCTTCGGCGCCGGGGCGGGACGGCCCGAGAGGAACGACGCCCAGCCCGTCTTCGGGGCCTCACCGACGTTCAACGTGCGCAGCTTCTCCAGGGTCGCCGGGTCCTGGGCGTCCAGCCAGTCGGCGAGCTGGTGGAAGGAGACGCAGCGCACCTCGGACTTGGTGCAGACGCGCTCGATGACCTCCTGGACGGCGCGCATGTAGTTGCCGCCGTTCCAGGACTCGAAGTGGTTGCCGATGATCAGGGGCGCGCGGTTGCCGTCGTAGGCGCGCTGGAAGCCCTTGAGCAGGCCGTCACGCATCTGGTCGCCCCAGTACTCCTGCTTGCCGGGGTCGCCCTGGGTCGCGGTGCCGGACTGGTTCACCATGAAGTTGTAGTCCATGGTGAGCGTCTCGAAGGCGCGGCCGGGGACCGGTACGAGCTGCATCGACAGATCCCACAGGCCCTCCTTCTTGTTGGGCCAGATCTGGTTGTTGACGCCGCTGGAGTCGTAGCGGAAGCCCAGTTGGCGGGCCGCCTTCATGAAGTTCTTCTGGCCCTCCAGACAGGGCGTGCGGGCGCCGATGAGTTCCTTCTCGTAGTCGAAGGGCAGCGGGGAGGCCTTCTTCATGGCCGCGTTCGTCTTCCAGGACTTCACGAACCCCTTCGCCTGGGCGATCTCGCTCTTCCACTCCGCGACCGACCACTCACCGACGCCGCCTCCGCTGCCGCAGAAGTGACCGTTGAAGTGCGTGCCGACCTCGTTGCCCTCCAGCCACGCGCCGCGCAGCTGCTTCACGGTGTCGCCGATGCCCTGCTCGTCGTTGAAGCCGATGTCGGAGCGGCCGGGCGAGTGCTCCGGCGGCCGGTACAGATCGCGCTTCTCCTCCGGCAGCATGTACACGCCGCTCAGGAAGTACGTCATGGTCGCCCGGTTGGCCTTGGCGACCTCCCGGAAGTGCGAGAAGAGCTTCTGGCTGTCCTCGCCGGCGCCGTCCCAGGAGAAGACCACGAACTGCGGGGGCTTTTGGCCGGGCTTCAGCCGTACGGGCCTGGGCAGGTGCGGCTGCGCCCCGGTGTACGAGGTGGAGCCGTCGCCGATCAGGCGGACCGCGCTCTTGGGCGCCGCGGCCCCCGGCGCCTTCTTCGCGCCGTGCGCACCTTGCTTGGTACCGGTGGAACCACTGGACTCATGGGAGCCAGTGGTTCCCGACGCGCAACCGGCGAGCGCCGTGGCACAGGCCGCGGCGAGTGCTACGCCCGCGGCGATCCTCTGGGTGGCGGCCATCTTCCGCCCACCTTCTTCCTTCGGTCCGGGCAACGCTGATGAGGGCGTTCTGGGGTGATGTGCAGCGATGTGTCGACAGCGCCGCCAAGGTGACACGGGACCGAGAAGGAACAAATACGACAAGCCGATCAAAAGCTCACTTCACCCCGGAGAGTGATTTACTGCCCCATTTGCCACAAATCTCCACACAGGGCCTTTACTCTGCATTACGATCCGTTTACCGAGCGTTGAGATATCCCGCCGCTGCACGCCGTGACCCACGGCCGCGACCCGACCCCCCGCCATCGACGGGGAGCCCCTGTTCCGCGACCGCGCTGCCCCGGAGGAGACGGGAACCATGTCCGCCTGCGTCCCCACCCGCGCCACCGACCCGAGTCGGCAGGAGCGCATCCACCAGCCCCACAGCCCCCCGCCGGCTCCGCCCCGCCGATTCCGTGTCGCGGGCGCAGATCTGTCGGCCTCGATCGCGGTCTTCCTGATCGCCCTGCCGCTGTCCCTCGGCATCGCCCTCGCCACCGGCGCACCGCTCCAGGCGGGGCTCGTCGCCGCCGCCGTCGGCGGACTCGTCGCCGGACGGCTCGGCGGCTCACCGCTCCAGGTGAGCGGCCCTGCCGCTGGCCTCACGGTCGTCACCGCCGAGCTCATCCACCACTACGGATGGCGTGCGACGTGCGCCATCACCGTCCTCGCCGGGTTCGCCCAGCTGGGTCTGGGCTGCCTGCGCGTGGCCCGTACGGCGCTCGCCGTCAGTCCCGCGATCGTGCACGGCATGCTCGCCGGCATCGGTGTGACCATCGCCGTCGCCCAGCTGCACATCGTGCTGGGCGGCACCCCGCAGAGTTCCGTTCTCGACAACCTCCGCGCGCTGCCCGCCCAGTTGGCTCACCTGCATCCCGCCGCGGCGGCGATGAGCGCGCTGACCCTGACTCTGCTGCTCGTCTGGCCGCGGATCCCCGGACGCGTGGGGCGGGTGCTGCGCAAGGTGCCGGCCGCGCTCGTCGCCGTCGCCGGGGCCACGGCGACCGCCTCGCTCGCCGGGCTGACTCTGCCCAGGGTCGACCTGCCGTCCTGGAGCAGTCACGCCCTGGCCGGTATGCCCGAGGGACCCGTGCTCGGGATCGCCGCCGCCGTCCTGACCATCACCCTGGTGTGCAGCGTGCAGTCGCTGCTCGGCGCCGTCGCCGTGGACAAGCTGGCGGCCAAGCGGCCGGAACTGCAGGGCCGGGTCAGCCGTTCGAACCTCGACCGGGAGCTGCTCGGCCAGGGCGCCGCCAACATCGTCTCCGGGGCGCTGGGCGGGCTGCCGGTCGCCGGGGTCGCCGTACGGAGTTCCGCGAATGTGCGGGCCGGTGCGGTGAGCCGGAACTCCACGATGCTGCACGGCGTTTGGGTAGTAGTTGCCGCGCTGCTGATGGTCCCCGCCCTGGAGCTGATCCCGCTCGCCTCGCTCGCCGCCCTGGTGATGGCCGTCGGTATCCAGATGGTGTCCCTGCACCACATCCGCACGGTCACCCGCCACCGCGAGGTCCTGGTCTACGCCGTCACCACACTCGGCGTCGTGTTCCTCGGAGTTCTCGAGGGTGTGGCACTGGGAGTCGCCGTGGCCGTCGGCGTCGCCCTGAACCGCCTGGCCCATACGCGCATCACGCACGAGGAGAGAGATGGAGTCCATTACGTACGTGTACGAGGGCAGTTGACGTTCCTCGCGGTGCCACGGCTCAGCCGTGTACTGCACCAGGTGCCCCAAGGGGTCGACGCTGTCGTGGAGTTGGACGGCTCGTTCATGGATCACGCCGCGTACGAATCGCTGCAGGACTGGCAGAGCGCCCACCTCGCGCAGGGTGGCGCGGTCGAGGTGGCCGGGCGTGCCGGATCGCGGATCGCCGAACCGGCGGGTTCGTCCCACTGCCGCTGCCGGCCATGGACACCCTGGCGCAACCACCACTGCGAGGGCCCGCAGTCCGCGCCGACCGGCTTCGGCGACTCTTCGGACGAGCCCGGCCGGACGCCCGCCGCCTCCTCCTCCGGACCGAGTGGGCTGAGCGGGCCGAGTGGGCCGAGTGGGCATCAACTGGCGCGCGGCATCAGCGCGTTCCAGCGCAACACCGCTCCCCTGGTCCGCGGTGAGCTGGCCCGGCTCGCGCGGGAGGGACAGCGGCCGTCGCAGCTCTTCCTGACCTGCGCCGACTCCCGGCTCGTCACCTCGATGATCACCTCCAGTGGTCCGGGCGACCTCTTCGTCGTACGCAATGTGGGCAATCTCGTCCCTCCCCCGACCAACGCCGGGACGTGCTGCCCCCAGCCCGGCGAGGAGAGCGGGGACGACTCGGTGGCGGCGGCGATCGAGTACGCGGTGGACGTGCTGCAGGTGCGGTCCATCACGGTGTGCGGGCACTCCGGGTGCGGGGCGATGCAGGCCCTGCTGAACACGGAACCCGGCGGGGCGCAGACGCCGCTCAAGCGGTGGCTGCGGCACGGGCTGCCGAGCCTGGAGCGGATGGCCGCCGAGGACCGGCCCTGGGCACGGCTGGCCGGACGGGCGCCCGCCGACGCGGTGGAGCAGCTCTGTCTGACCAACGTGGTGCAGCAGTTGGAGCATCTGCGGGCACACCAGTCCGTGGCGCGGGCCCTGCGGGAGGGGGCGCTGGAGCTGCACGGGATGTACTTCCACGTGGGTGAGGCGCAGGCGTATCTGCTGGCCGAGACGGGCGGAGACGGTGTGTTCGACCACGTGGGGGCGGCGGACCTGTCCGCGTGATCGCGGTGTCGGGTGTGCGGCCCCTAGGTACGGGGCCCCACCGCAGGGGGCCCGGACGGGCTACGTTCCGGGTCACTTGAGTCGGCCGGTGAACCCGGCACGAGCACCACAGCGAGCGCGACCTCGGCGCAGGCCCCCGCGGCCGGCGCGTGCCCTGGGCGGCGTGACCAGGCGGCGCCTCGCAGCGGGCTGCGCCGCAGGTTCGGCCCCCTCGGCCCGGCTGGTCTCGCGCAGCTCGATCTCGTCCTGAAGCTCGGCCGGCAGTCGGTCCTCGAACGTGGTCTTCGTGTTCATGCCTCTCCCCGGTGGCGTACGACAGTGGTGCGTCCGGCGTGTGCGCGGTCGACGAGTCGGCGTCCGCGCACAGTGCCTTGCGGGCCCGGTGCAGTCGGACCCGGGCGGTGACCTGGCGGATGCCGAGCGCGGGGGCCGCCTCCGTGAGCGTGAGCTGGTCGACCGTGATCAGTTCCAGCAGGGCTCGTTCGCCGTCCGGGAGGCGGACGAGGGCCGCGCATGCGCGGCGGCCGGCCGTTGGTGTCGCCGGAGTCCAGGACCGCGAGGAAGATCTCGGCGGTCAGGTCGGCGGCGGTGTGCGGGTCGTCGACACGCCGGGCGACTAAACGTGTCACGGCGTCGACATGGCGCCGGTAGAACTGTTCGAAGAGCTGTGGATCACGTGCCGCGGCGGCGGGCCCGCCCGTATCCGTTCCCCTCGGTGTCTCCTTCGCTTCAGGGGTACTTCGCCAGTACTTGGGCCGGGACCCGGGAAGCGTTACCGGGTGAACCCGGCGGACCGACGGCACGTGGCTGTGTACGTACCTCTGCAGTTGTCTCGGAGGGGCACCACGGCCCCGTGGAGACTTGTGGAGTCATCATCGAGTCTCATAGGTCTAAACCAATTTCAGGTCGGCCCTTGTCACCGGACCCTCCGGTCTGATGAGCTGTGGCCTGGGACACAACGGACACCCTGGGAAAGGGAGATGTCGTGAGCAACGAAAGCCTGGCCAACCTGCTGAAGGAAGAGCGCAGGTTCGCGCCGCCCGCCGACGTGGCCGCAGACGCCAATGTCACCGCGGAGGCGTATGAGCAGGCCAAGGCTGACAGGCTCGGCTTCTGGGCCGAGCAGGCCCGCCGGCTGACCTGGGCCACCGAGCCGACCGAGACGCTGGACTGGTCGAACCCGCCGTTCGCCAAGTGGTTCGCCGACGGGAAGCTGAACGTCGCGTACAACTGCGTGGACCGCCATGTGGAAGCCGGCAACGGCGACCGGGTCGCGATCCACTTCGAGGGTGAGCCGGGCGACAGCCGGGCCATCACCTACGCCGAGCTCAAGGACGAGGTCTCCAGGGCAGCCAACGCCCTGACCGAGCTGGGCGTGCAGCAGGGCGACCGCGTCGCCGTATACCTGCCGATGATCCCCGAGGCGGTCGTCGCGATGCTCGCGTGCGCCCGTATCGGCGCCGCGCACTCCGTCGTCTTCGGCGGGTTCTCCGCGGACGCGATCGCGACCCGCATCGAGGACGCCGACGCCAAGGTCGTCATCACCGCGGACGGCGGCTACCGGCGCGGCAAGCCCGCCGCGCTCAAGCCCGCCGTCGACGACGCGCTGAACCGGGTCGACCGGGTCGAGCACGTCCTCGTCGTACGCCGGACCGGGCAGGAGGTCGCCTGGACCGACGGCCGCGACGTGTGGTGGCACGAGATCACCGAGCGGCAGCCGGCCGAGCACACGCCGCAGGCGTTCGACGCCGAGCAGCCGCTGTTCATCCTCTACACGTCCGGGACGACGGGCAAGCCGAAGGGCATCCTGCACACCTCGGGCGGCTACCTGACACAGGCCGCGTACACCCACCACGCCGTCTTCGACCTCAAGCCGGAGACCGACGTCTACTGGTGCACGGCCGACATCGGCTGGGTGACCGGGCACTCGTACATCACGTACGGGCCGCTCGCGAACGGCGCCACGCAGGTCATGTACGAGGGCACACCGGACACCCCGCACCAGGGGCGGTTCTGGGAGATCGTGCAGAAGTACGGGGTCACCATCCTGTACACGGCGCCGACCGCGATCCGTACGTTCATGAAGTGGGGCGACGACATCCCCGCGAAGTTCGACCTCAGCAGCCTCAGGGTGCTCGGGTCCGTGGGCGAGCCGATCAACCCCGAGGCGTGGATCTGGTACCGCAAGCACATCGGCGCGGACCGTACGCCGATCGTCGACACGTGGTGGCAGACCGAGACCGGCGCGATGATGATCTCGCCGCTGCCGGGCGTGACGGAGACCAAGCCGGGCTCCGCGCAGCGGGCGCTGCCGGGCATCTCCGCGACCGTCGTCGACGACGAGGCACGCGAAGTGCCCGACGGCGGTGGCGGTTACCTCGTGCTGACCGAGCCGTGGCCGTCGATGCTGCGCACGATCTGGGGCGACGACCAGCGGTTCCTCGACACGTACTGGTCGCGGTTCGAAGGCAAGTACTTCGCCGGGGACGGGGCCAAGAAGGACGAGGACGGTGACATCTGGCTCCTCGGGCGCGTCGACGACGTGATGCTGGTGTCCGGGCACAACATCTCGACGACCGAGGTCGAGTCGGCGCTCGTCTCGCATCCGTCGGTCGCCGAGGCCGCCGTGGTCGGGGCCGCCGACGAGACGACCGGGCAGGCCATCGTCGCCTTCGTCATCCTGCGCGGGACGGCTTCCGCCGACGACGAGGGGCTGGTCGCCGACCTGCGCAACCACGTCGGTACGACACTGGGGCCGATCGCCAAGCCCAAGCGGGTGCTGCCGGTGGCGGAGCTGCCCAAGACCCGGTCCGGGAAGATCATGCGGCGGCTGCTGCGCGACGTCGCCGAGAACCGGGAGCTCGGGGACGTCACGACGCTCACGGACTCCACGGTGATGGACCTCATCCAGGCGAAGCTGCCCGCGGCGCCCAGCGAGGACTGAGGGCTCACGCACACAGAGGTGCCCGGGGTGAGCAACAGACCCCGGGCACCTTTGTGCGCGGTGCCGGGCGGGCGCCCTCCGGCCGGGCAGGCGCCCCCGCGCCAACCTTAGGTAAGCTAAGGAACGCGTCAACAGCGTGACAAGAAGGTTTTGAGGTGTGCCGGGAAGTCTGGTCGGCAAGTGCTCTGTCCTGCCCACCCGACCGGAGGTCTCCCCCGTGGCCGCGCCCCCCAGCCCCAGCAACCGCAAGTTCCTCGGCCGTCTGTCGCTGCCCGAGCGGAACTTCGTGGCGGACGCGCTGCGCACCGAGACCGTCGGCGGAATCTTCCTGCTGTTCGCCGCGATCGCCGCGCTGATCTGGGCGAACAGCCCGCTCCGGGACAGCTACGAGAGCGTCTCCCACTTCCACGTCGGGCCCGAGTTCCTCGGCCTGAACCTCTCCGTGCAGCACTGGGCCGCCGACGGCCTCCTCGCCGTCTTCTTCTTCGTCGCCGGTATCGAACTCAAGCGCGAACTGGTGGCCGGCGAGCTGCGGGACCCGAAGGCCGCGCTGCTGCCGGTCGCCGCAGCGCTCTGCGGGATGGCCGCGCCCGCGCTCGTCTACACCCTCACCAACGTCCTCGGCCAAGGCTCCCTCGGCGGCTGGGCGGTACCCACCGCGACCGACATCGCCTTCGCGCTCGCCGTGCTCGCGGTGCTCGGCACATCGCTGCCGTCCGCGCTGCGCGCCTTCCTGCTCACGCTCGCCGTCGTCGACGACCTCTTCGCGATCCTGATCATCGCGGTCTTCTTCACCGACCAGCTGAACTTCGCGGCCCTCGGCGGCGCGGTGGCCGGCCTCGCCGTCTTCTGGGTGCTGCTGCGCAAGGGCGTACGCGGCTGGTACGTCTACGTGCCGCTGGCCCTCGTCATCTGGGGCCTGATGTACAACAGCGGCGTCCACGCCACCATCGCCGGCGTCGCGATGGGACTGATGCTGCGCTGCCACCGCCACGAAGGCGAGGCGCACTCCCCCGGCGAACACATCGAGCACCTCGTGCGCCCGCTGTCGGCAGGGCTCGCCGTACCCGTGTTCGCGCTGTTCAGCGCGGGAGTCGCCGTCTCCGGCGGGGCGCTGGGAGAGGTGTTCACGCGGCCCGAGACCCTCGGTGTCGTCCTCGGACTGGTCCTCGGCAAGGCCATCGGCGTCTTCGGCGGCACCTGGCTGACGGCCCGCTTCACCAGGGCCTCCCTGAGCGAGGACCTCGCCTGGCCGGACGTCCTCGCCGTCTCCTCCCTCGCGGGCATCGGCTTCACCGTCTCGCTGCTGATCGGCGAACTCGCCTTCGCGGACGATCCGACGCTCACCGCCGAGGTCAAGGCGGCGGTCCTGGTCGGCTCCCTGATCGCCGCCGTCGTCGCGGGCACCCTGCTGAAGATCCGCAACGCCAAGTACCGCGCCCTGTGCGAGGCGGAGGAGCGCGACGAGGACCTCGACGGCATCCCCGACATCTACGAGCAGGAGAACCCGGCGTACCACCTGCGGATGGCCGAGATCTACGAGCGGAAGGCCGCCGAACACCGCAGGCTTGCCGAAGTGACGGGCGGGGCAGGCGTCGAGGACCGCGGTCCGGCATGATCTGACGCGACGGTACAAACAGAAGCAGTACCGACAGAAGCAGAAGCCAGACGGTCCACACACATGCAGAAGACATGCAGAAGAGGGAGTCCGCGATGAGCGCACCCGACGGCAGCCCGGTCGGCACCGAACGCAGCATCGGCCAGCTGTTCGCCTCGGCGACGACCGAGATGTCCGCGCTGGTGCACGACGAGATCGCCCTGGCGAAGGCGCAGCTCAAGCAGGACGTCAAGCGCGGTGCGGTCAGCGGCGGCGCGTTCTCGGTCGCGGGGGCGGTGCTGATCTTCTCCCTGCCGATGCTGAGCTTCGCCCTGGCCTACGGCATCCGCACCTGGAGCGACTGGAACCTGGCGGTCTGCTTCCTGCTCTCCTTCGCTGCGAACGTGCTGGTCGCAGGGGTGCTCGCGCTGATCGGCGTGGTCTTCGCGAAGAAGGCGAAGAACGGCAAGGGCGCGCAGAAGACGGCGGCCTCCATGAAGGAGTCGGCGGGTGTGCTGCAGAACGCCAAGCCGCACACCCGTGAGGTGACGTCCGAGGACCGGGTGCCCGAGGCCATCGAGGCTGTGGCACGCTCGTCCTCATGACGGGCTCCTCCATCCCTGCGGGGCAACCACCTTCGGCGCAACCCACTTCGCTCGTACGGCTCGACGTTCCCGGTGGACGAGAGGTGATCCACCGGGATGTCGCGGCCAACGGCGCGCGCTTCCACATCGCCGAAACGGGTGACGGGCCGCTGGTCCTGCTGCTGCACGGCTTCCCGCAGTTCTGGTGGACCTGGCGCTACCAGCTGGGTGCGCTCGCCGACGCGGGGTTCCGCGCCGTGGCCATGGACCTGCGCGGCGTCGGCGGCAGCGACCGCACCCCGCGCGGTTACGACCCCGCCAACCTCGCGCTCGACATCACGGGCGTCGTACGGTCGCTCGGCGAGCCGGACGCCGCGCTGGTCGGGCACGACCTGGGCGGATACCTGGCCTGGACGGCGGCCGTGATGCGCCCCAAGCTGGTGCGCCGGCTCGCGGTGTCCTCGATGCCGCACCCCCGCCGCTGGCGCTCGGCGATGCTCTCGGACGTCAAGCAGACGGCCGCGGGTTCATACATCTGGGGGTTCCAGCGGCCCTGGATCCCGGAGCGCCAACTCGTCGCGGACGACGGCGCTCTGGTGGGCCGACTGGTCCGGGACTGGTCCGGGCCGCTGCAACCGGACGACGAGGCCGTGGAGACGTACCAGCGCGCCATGTGCATCCCCTCGACGGCGCACTGCTCGATCGAGCCGTACCGCTGGATGGTCCGCTCGATGGCCCGCCCGGACGGTATCCAGTTCAACCGCCGGATGAAGCGGCCGGTGCGCGTCCCGACGCTGCATCTGCACGGCTCGCTGGACCCGGTGATGCGGACGCGGAGCGCCGCGGGCTCCGGGCAGTACGTCGAGGCGCCGTACCGCTGGCGGCTGTTCGACGGCCTCGGGCACTTCCCGCACGAGGAGGACCCGGTGACGTTCTCGACGGAACTGGTCAACTGGCTGAAGGACCCCGAGCCCGACCGGTAACTCCACGAATACGGCGAATAACGCTCTGAGCAGGGAGTTTCCCTCACTCTGCGGTCCGGCCGCCCCCACAGGGGAACGCTTGTCCTACGAACGGCCAATTGCCCGGCGCATAGGCCGATTGGGGGCCGTGGGGGCGATTACCGACCTTGAGGCACGGGCACACGTCGGGGTATGGGCTGGACGCACGACTACAGTGACGCGGCACGCAACCGACGCTCGGCCTCGGGTCTGAGCTCCCATCAGAGGGGCGCCCCGTACATGCCGGGCGCGGACCCCCGCGTGGGGATCCCGCACATTCTGCGCCGCCGGGCCCGCTGGGTCTCGGTACGGCTGCGCCATCCCCGGGGCTGAGCAGCCGGCCCTTCCTCAGAGCGCGCAGCTGTCGCTGTCCACCTGCTCGTTGGCGGTGCGACCCTTGGCGATGTCCTCCTGCACCTCGTCCGCCGTGAGCGCGTACCCGGTGTCGTCGTTGTCGAGGGACTTCGCGAAGACCACGCCGTACACCTTGCCGTCGGGCGTGAGCAGCGGGCCGCCGGAGTTGCCCTGACGCACCGTCGCGTACAGCGAGTACACATCGCGGCGTACGGTGCCGCGGTGGTAGATGTCCGGGCCGTTGGCCGTGATGCGGCCGCGCACGCGCGCGGGCTGCACGTTGTACGAGCCGTTCTCCGGGAAGCCGGCCACGATCGCGTTGTCACCGCTGGTCGCGTCCGTCGAAGCGAACTGCAGCGCGGGCGCGTTCAGGTTCGGTACGTCGAGTACGGCGATGTCGCGCTCCCAGTCGTACAGGACCACCGTTGCGTCGTACTTGCGGCCCTCTCCGCCTATCTGGACGGTGGGCTCGTCGACTCCGCCGACCACGTGCGCGTTGGTCATCACACGGCGGTCGCCGAAGACGAAACCGGAGCCTTCGAGGACCTTGCCGCAACTCTGGGCGGTGCCCATGACCTTGACGATGGAGTTCTGGGCGCGGACGGCGACCGCGCTCTTCGCGAGGGCCGGGTCCGGCGGCTTTACGTCCGTGATGGGCTCGTTGGCGAACGGGCTGAAGACCTGCGGGAAACCGTTCTGCGCGAGGACCGAGGAGAAGTCCGCGAACCACGTGTTGGCCTGGTCGGGCAGGGCCCGTGAAACGCCCAGCAGCACCTTGGAGTTGCGGACTTCCTTGCCGAGCGTCGGCAGTGTCGTACCGGCGAGGGCAGAGCCGATCAGCCAGGCGACCAGAAGCATCGCGACGACGTTGACGAGGGCGCCGCCCGTGGCGTCCAGGGCGCGGGCCGGGGACCAGGTGATGTACCGGCGCAGCTTGTTGCCGAGGTGGGTGGTCAGAGCCTGCCCCACGGAGGCACAGACGATCACGACGACCACGGCGACGACGGCGGCCGTCGTACTCACCTCGGAGTCGTCCGTCGCGGCACCCCAGATGACGGGGAGCAGATAGACCGCGACGAGGCCGCCGCCCAGGAAGCCGATCACCGACAGGATGCCGACGACGAAGCCCTGGCGATAGCCCACGATCGCGAACCACACGGCGGCGACCAGCAGAAGGATGTCCAGCACGTTCACTGCTTCAAGCCTCGCCTCATCACTCTGCGGTCGCTCGTCCCGGCCGGGGGTCCGGCCCGCCGCGCAGGCGGCAATAGGACGCTGCGCCCTCCGGGAGGACACAGCACGGAGGCCACCCTGTCATGCGCGCCAGTCGAGCGGGACCTGCTTGTCCCGGTCCCAGGGCAGCTCCCAGCCCGCGTAGTGCAGCAGCCGGTCGATGATTCCCGCCGTGAAACCCCAGACAAGGGCGGATTCGACCAGGAATGCCGGACCTTTGTGGCCGCTGGGGTGGGCGGTGGTCACGCGGTTGGCGGGGTCCGTGAGATCCGCCACGGGGACCGTGAAGACGCGGGCCGTCTCGTTCGGATCGACCACGCCGACCGGCGTCGGGCGGCGCCACCAGCCCAGCACGGGCGCGACGACGAAGCCGCTCACCGGGATGTACAGCCGCGGCAGCATGCCGAAGAGCTGGACGCCGTCCGGGTCGAGCCCGGTCTCCTCCTCGGCCTCCCGCAGCGCGGCCCGCAGCGGCCCGTCGCCCTGCGGATCGCCGTCCTCGGGGTCGAGGGCGCCGCCGGGGAAGGACGGCTGCCCGGCGTGCGATCTCAGCGAGCTCGCCCGCTCCATGAGCAGCAGCTCCGGGCCGCGGGCGCCCTCGCCGAACAGGACCAGCACGGCGGACTGCCGGCCCGCGCCGTCCTTCGGGGGCAGGAAGCGGCTCAGCTGGAGCGGCTCCACCGTCTCGACGGCGTGCACCACCGGGTCCAGCCAGCCGGGCAGGCCGTCCTTGCTCAGCTCCACCCTGCCGCCCTGCGTTTCGCTCGCGTGCGTCATCGCCACCCCCGTACTGCCTTCAACGCCTGCGGGTCGGTCTTTCGTTCCGTCGTCCGGCCCCGCCTGCGCCCGGCTGTCCGGCCCGTCATCCGGCCCCCAGCGGCGGCGCGGGGATGCCGCCCGCGTCCAGGTAGGCCTGCGGGGGCCTGAGCCGCTGGCCGGGGAAGCCGCCCTTCTCGTACTTCAGGAGCTTCTTCGCCTTCTCCGGGTCGGTCTCGCCCTCGCCGTACGCCGGGCACAGC
This sequence comes from Streptomyces sp. SAS_270, assembly GCF_052543295.1. Taxonomy (NCBI): domain Bacteria; kingdom Bacillati; phylum Actinomycetota; class Actinomycetes; order Kitasatosporales; family Streptomycetaceae; genus Streptomyces; species Streptomyces sp. SAS_270. Next base: position 2,901 of record NZ_JBMNDS010000051.1, on the reverse strand, counting down.
GGGGCGATGGGGCAGGCGCCGCAGGCGGGCTTGCGGGCGTGGCAGATACGGCGGCCGTGGAAGATCACGTGGTGCGAGAGCATCGTCCAGTCGCCCTTGGGGAACAGCGCGCCGACGATCGCCTCGACCTTGTCCGGGTCGGTCTCGTCGGTCCACTGCCAGCGCCGTACCAGCCGCCCGAAATGGGTGTCCACGGTGATCCCCGGCCGCCCGAAGGCGTTGCCCAGGACCACGAAGGCGGTCTTGCGGCCCACGCCGGGGAGCTTGACGAGGTCTTCGAGGCGCCCGGGGACCTCGCCCCCGAAGTCCGCCACCAGGGCCTTGGACAGCCCCATCACCGACCTGGTCTTGGCCCGGAAGAACCCGGTCGGGCGGAGGATCTCCTCGACCTCCTCCGGGTTGGCGGCGGCGAGGTCCTCGGGCGTGGGGTACTTGGCGAAGAGCGCCGGGGTCGTCTGGTTCACCCGCAGGTCGGTCGTCTGCGCCGACAGCACGGTGGCGATCACGAGCTGGAAGGGGTTCTCGAAGTCCAGTTCGGGGTGCGCGTACGGGTACACCTCGCCGAGCTCGCGGTTGATGCGGCGGGCGCGGCGCACGAGCGCGGTGGGCGACTCGCCCGGGAGTGACTTCTTGGCGACGGTTTTGACGGGCGCGGGCTGCTTCACGGCGGCGGTGGCCTTTTTCGGGGCGACGGTGGCTTTCTTGACCCCTGTGGCCTTCTTGACCGCCGCGGTCTTCTTGGCCGCCGTGGTCTTCTTCGCCTTCGTCGCGGCGGTCTTCTTCACCGTTGCTTTCGCGGGCTGCTTCCCGGGCTGGTGCTCCGGCTGTTTTTCAGACATCGATTTTGTCTCTTTTGTCGTTTTCTTCGGTCCGCTCGGGTCCTGTTCGCCCACAGCGGAATCACGACGTACAACCACCCGCCCAGCCCCCTTGGCCTGTGCTCTCACCGGCGATTTGGACACCCGGCCAGCCTAAAGCCCGGCACCGACATCCGCCCTGGACCCTGAAGATCGGCGCCCAATTGGCCCCCTGCCGCACTGCCCGGCACGCCAGTACGGCAGACTTGTGACTGATCACACTGTTTGGACCGTCCGGCAAGATGGGGAGCACGGTCCCCTGGTACACCAGGGAGAGATCCCCTGAGCAGGTCGACAAGGAGAGAACTCGTGGACGACGTTCTGCGGCGCGCCCCGCTCTTCGCGGCGCTCGATGACGAGCAGGCCGCGGAGCTCCGCGCCTCCATGAGTGAGGTGACCCTCGCGCGCGGCGACGCCCTGTTCCACGAGGGCGACCCCGGGGACCGCCTTTACGTGGTCACCGAGGGCAAGGTGAAGCTCCACCGCACCTCCCCCGACGGCCGCGAGAACATGCTCGCCGTCCTCGGCCCCGGCGAGCTGATCGGCGAGCTGTCGCTCTTCGACCCGGGCCCGCGCACGGCGACCGCCACCGCGCTGACCGAGGTCAAGCTGCTCGGCCTCGGCCACGGCGACCTCCAGCCCTGGCTGAACGCACGCCCCGAGGTGGCCGCCGCCCTGCTGCGCGCTGTCGCCCGACGCCTGCGCAAGACCAACGACCAGATGTCCGACCTGGTCTTCTCGGACGTCCCGGGCCGCGTCGCCCGCGCGCTCCTGGACCTCTCCCGCCGCTTCGGCGTGCAGTCCGAAGAGGGCATCCACGTCGTGCACGACCTCACGCAGGAAGAGCTGGCCCAGCTGGTCGGCGCCTCCCGCGAGACGGTCAACAAGGCGCTCGCCGACTTCGCGGGCCGCGGCTGGCTGCGCCTGGAGGCCCGCGCCGTGATCCTGCTGGACGTGGAGCGCCTCGCGAAGCGGTCGCGCTAGCCGCCCGCTTCTTTTGTCGTACGACTACGGGGTCCCGCCTCTCCATGAGGCGGGGCCCCGTAGCCGTGCGCCGAGGCCGGGCACGCGGAAAACGAACTGCCCCGGCGCCGCTGCCGAGGCACAGTGGGCGCATGGCCGAAACGGAGCACCCAAGAGGGCAGCGGATCGGGCTCGACGCCCAGGGATACATCGAGCGCGAAGGGTCCCTCGGGCGGATCCCGCCCGCGTTCCGGCCCGTGGTCGCCGCGGCGCGCGATCAGGTGCTGGAGGTCTTCGGGGCGGGGATGACGGGCGCCTACCTCTACGGGTCGATTCCGCGCGGCACCGCGCGCGTGGGCCGCTCCGACCTCGATCTGCTGCTCGTCCTGCACGAGGAGCCGACCGAGAGCGACCGCGCCGACGCCGTGCGGCTCGGTGAGGCGCTCGACAAGGAGTTCCCGGAGATCGACGGGGTCGGGACGCTCTTGTTCAGCCGTACGCGGCTGCTGAGCGACCTGGAGACGTACGACCTCGGCTGGTTCGTCGCGTGCCTCTGTACGCCCCTCCTCGGCGAGGATCTGGCCGAGTTCCTGCCCCGCTACCGCCCCGACTCCCTCCTCGCCCGCGAGACGAACGGCGACCTGGCGCTGTTCCTGCCGCGCTGGCGCGAGCGGATCGCCGCGGCGGACGACACGCCCGAGGCCCGCCGCCCGCTGGTGCGCTTCATGTCCCGCCATCTCGTCCGCACCGGCTTCACCCTCGTCATGCCCCGCTGGAACGGCTGGACGAGCGACCTGGGGGAGATGGCCGAGGCGTTCGGCACGTACTACCCGCAGCGGGCCGTACAGCTGCGCGAGGCGGCCGTCCTCGGCCACGAGCCGACGGGCGACCCGGCCGTGCTCCGCTCCTACGTCGACGACCTCGGCCCGTGGCTCGCCGAGGAGTACGCGCGCGTGCACGGCCTCAAGGCGCCGCGTCCGGAGCAAGCCGGCCAGACCGGGTCCTAGGGGGCTTCTGACGGATCAGCGCGGAAGAAGGAGCGGCGTTCGGTGCGTGCTCTCGGCGTGCTGGGCGTCGCGAT